>CAYPOW010000010.1:0-7989 GCA_964412145.1 uncultured Draconibacterium sp. | reverse complement strand
GGTGATCAGGTTCTTATGCGCTGGCGCGATAAAAATGGAACTTTTGATGCACGTGAGATTGAAATAGTTTCAATTTTTAATTGCGATGTACCTACGGTCGATAACGGCATCATTTATATGAACTTAGAAGTAGTTCAGGAAATGACAGATTTGCAAAATCAGGCAACTATGTTTGTTTTAAATCGCAATTACGATAACAACTATCTCGAAGGCTGGGTCTACAAAGATCTAGGTTTTTTATTAGCAGAGCTGGATAAAATTATCGAGTCGAAAAAAGGTGGAGGATTGGTATTGCAATCTATTTTGCTAATTTTAGCCTTATTGGCTATCTTCGATACACAGGTTCTTTCCATATTCAGGCGACAAAAAGAGATCGGTACTTATATTGCTTTAGGTTTGACCAGAGCAAAAGTGGTAGGTATATTTACTGTCGAGGGAGCAGCCCATAGCATTTTAGCAGCTATTGTTGGAGCTATTTATGGAATTCCTCTATTTATTTATATGAGTAAAGTTGGAATTTATTATGGCGATATGGGCAAAGCATCTGGATTGCCTATTGCACAAACACTTTATCCTTATTATAGTATAGGCTTGATTATCAGCAGTATAATTATAGTTGTAATTGCAGCAACTATCGTAAGCTATTTGCCTGCCCGTAAAATTTCAAAAATGAATCCAACTCAAGCTTTGAAAGGAAAAATACAATGATAAAATTTTTATTGAAAGGAATTTTAAGAGACCGAAGCCGGAGTTTGCTTCCAATAATTGTGGTTGCAATTGGTGTTTTTCTGACCATCGTAATGAGTGCATGGATGAAAGGCATATTCACAGAAATGGTGGATATGAATGCTAATTTCACTACTGGTCACGTGAAAGTGATGACTCAATCCTATGCCGAAAACTCCAACCAAATGCCAATGGATTTGGCATTACTTGGAATAGAGGAGCTTACGCATAATCTGGAAAGTGATTATCCTGATATGGACTGGGTTTCTCGAATCAATTTTGGTGGATTACTGGATGTGCCTGATAAAAATGGTGAAACTAGAGCACAAGGACCTGCCGCTGGAAAGGCAATCGACTTCTTTAACAATCTTAAAGAATTAGAGCGGATGAATATTCAAAAATCCATTGTTGAAGGGAATATTCCAAAAAAAGCAGGGGAGGCCATCATTAGTGATGAATTTGCAGAGAAATTTGGGGTAAAACTTGGACAAGAAATAACTCTTTTTGGATCAACAATGAATGGAAGTATGCTTTTCAAAACATTTACGGTTTGTGGAACAATTCGTTTTGGAATGACCATGCTTGATAGAGGTGCTATTTTGATCGATATAAGCGATGCTCAGCTAGCCCTTGATATGGAAGATGGCTCGACAGAAATATTGGGTTATTTTAAGGATGGCAAATATGATAAAGAGAAAGCTTCTGAACTTATCAATACTTTTAACGCAAAATATTGCAAAGTGGATGATGAGTTTTCACCCAAAATGTTTAAGCTTGAACAACAATCTGGTTTGGAGGAATATTTAGCAATGGCTGATGGTATGGTAGGGATGATGATTACATTTTTTATTATAGCAATGTCTATCGTGCTGTGGAATACCGGGCTTTTAGGTGGACTAAGACGTTATACCGAATATGGATTACGTCTAGCTTTAGGTGAAGAAAAGAAACATATCTATACATCAATGATTTATGAAGCTATTTTGATTGGCATTATTGGATCTATTGTAGGTACACTATTTGGGCTTGGAGCTGCCTATTATCTTCAAGAAGTAGGTCTCGATTTTAGTGAAATGACCAAAAATATGGGTATGATGTTGCCCCCAGTCTATAGAGCCACAATTTTTCCTTCATTATTTTATATTGGATTTATTCCAGGATTGATAGCTATGGTTTTAGGCAATGCATTAGCAGGATTTGCCATCTATAAAAGAAAAACAGCTCGCTTGTTTAAGGAATTGGAGGTGTAATATAACCTAATAGATAAAAGCTTGAAAATGAATTTTGAAAAGCGCCGAAGGTGCGAAATATATTAGCCCAGGGTAAAGTGAGGAACGAACGACACCCTGGGTGATCAAACACCAAAAGAGAAAAGAGCCGCCTATTTATCATTGAAAAAGAAGTAAATAGTACGGCGGCGATAAACGATAAAAGAAACAACATTACTACGCAATATGAAAAAAATAACATATCTTTCTATCATACTGATGATTACGTCATCTGTATATGCACAAAACGCCGATCAGATAATCGATAAAGTGGATGCAAATATGTCATCCAAAAATAGAATTATAGAATCTGAAATGACTATCCATGGAAAACGAAATAGTCGGACAATCACTTCGCGTTCTTTTTCTGTAGGTGATAAAAAATCATTTACTGAATATTTATCGCCTGCCAGGGAGCAAGGGACGAAAATGTTAAAATTGGAAAATCAATTGTGGATTTATTCACCTTCAACGGATCGTATAATTCAAATATCAGGACATATGTTGCGCCAATCGTTAATGGGCTCCGATTTATCGTATGAAGATATGATGGACGATCGAAAACTTACTGATATTTATGATGCCATTGTTGTGGGAGAAGAAAGTATCGATGATCGAAATACATACGTTCTCATATTAAAAGCAAAAGTATCAGATGCGGCCTACGATTCTCGTAAAATTTGGATAGATACAGAGCGTTATGTTCCACTCAAGGAAGATTTATTTGCCAAGAGTGGTCAGCTTTTAAAGCGAACAACTTTATCTGGAATTGTTAAGATTCAAGGACGTTGGTTTCCGACAAAAATGATTTACAAAGATATGCTTAAGCAAGGTGATGGAACTGAATTTAAAATCACCAGTATAAAATTCGATCAAGAAATTGAAGACTATATTTTTACTAAAGCTGCATTGAAACAATAGGGAATTTTTAAAAAAAAAAACCTTTTGAATACTTAAATTCAAAAGGTTTTACTGCTAATTATTAAACTAATATTTTAGTGCCTTTTTCGCATTTGCATTTTTAAACCTCCTGTGTCCTTATCGAATTTGTTTAAACGATATTTAAAAGTAAGCATAACATATCGGCCCAAAACATTGGATCGCGTTTCGAGCAAATAATTCATTTCGCTAATCCGTTCTATTCCTGTGCTTTTATCCAAAATATCAAAAGCGTTTAGTGTAATCACTGCTCTATTTCCTTCAAGGAAATACCGACTAATTTCGGCACGAAGTATAGGGATATTAACCGCATCATTAAAGCTTTGCTCATCATAGCGTGTAATATCAGCAGAAACAGAGAAATACCATTTGTCCGATGGCGTATAACTGATATCGGTATAGGCGCTTGTATTGAAATAGCTGCTGTTTAAAGATTCTTGTATGGAGTATTTAGCATCCGATAGCTGAATCTTTCCACCTACCATAATGTCCCATTTTTCTTTCTTTCTATTGTTAAGGTATAGGCTTAGAGTATGGCTGAAATTGGTATTTATATTTTCAACTCCATTTACATAGCTTAATCCTTTATTCCAATTTTCGCTAAAGCGTGCATTTAAATCGATACCCAGTTTTCTGAAGGGCGTTGTAAAATCGAAATTGGCTCTTGCATTATAATCGTCCTCTACATTGATCAGGTTGATTTCTTGCGAAAGATTAGGTCGAATGGTTCTGCTAAAATTAATTTTATCTTGCGTATACGTACCGCTAACACTTGCAAAGATTGAGGTCTGTGAAAACTGATCGTACATCAACCAACTGAAGCGAGCATTATGTCTATACTCTGGAATTAAAGCACTATTGCCTGAATATACTTGCAAGCGATTCATAGTGTTTGCAACTGGTAATAATTGTCGTGCCGAGGGTGCATTTACACTAGAATTATAATTAAAGGATAAGCGTTTTCCGGTGCTGTATTCATGTCTCCACGACATGCCTGGTATAAAATACATATAGGAATTATCCTCAGTTACATTTTGATTTAGCGTGTTTTTAAGGATTAAATTCTCCACTCTGGCCGAAAGGCTAAATTGCGTTTTCGTTGTATTTCGCTTTAGAGATAATTCGGTTTTAGCATAGCTATACTTTCGATTAAAATCAGGACTTACTGGAGTAATTAAAGCATCGTCGGTTACTAAAGATTGGGTACGTAATAAAGATTCGTCTACCTGACCAGCAGTAATTGCTGGAACTAAGTAAAATAATTTGCTGATTTTTACCGTAGCCGAAGCATTTGCCGAGAAGCTTAACTTAGAAGTTTCATCATCTTGGGTAAGTTCATCCGTAATTGGATTAGTCACATTCAGGTAGCGTGTTATATTTTCCCATTCCGATTCGGAAAGGCTTTCTGTATAGGAAATGTTTGCATTGAGTTTAAAAAGCTTCCAAGATCCTTTGCCTGTTTTTAAAAGAGTTCCTCTCGTATTGGCGCTGTATCCATTCGACTTATCGCTGCTTGTACTGTAGAGATTATTCATCAGAATATCGTTGCTTAAACTTTCTGTGAATGATGTATTGAAACTGGAGCCATTGTTAAGGCTTGCACCTCCAAAAAAGGTTAAGTTCGTAGTGCTATCAATTCTGTTTCTAACATTATAATTGATGCGATGAACTCTATTTTTTGAGTCTTTTTCTTTTTCGGAATTCTGAGTAAAATTATCTTGATTAGAGAAGTTCTGACTTACACTTGTTTCTTCCAAAAAATTATTCGATCCATTACCTAAATAGCTAATGTTATAGCGTCGATTTTTCTTAGCTTCGTGTGTAAAGTTTAACCCAGCTGCAGCAGATTCAACCAAGCCATTGATACTTTGTCCAAAATCAACAGGCAAACTGCTGTCATCGCCCAGACGAACATGAGCAGAACCTCCACCCGAAGACATCATACTTTGCAGTCCGCCTTGGAAGTTTAAATAATCCTGAAAAGAAAAGCCAGATTTATTAATGTTGTTGATCATTCCCAAAGCAGCAAACTGATTTTTGCGTGTAAAACGAAATAGTTTCGCGCCAGCCTGATAGCGTTCATCTGTACCATAACCAGCGGTAACATCGCCAAAATAAGCCGTTTTTTTACCTTCCTTCAATATCATATTGATGGTTTTAGAATAGGAGCCATCTTCAATACCGGAGAGTTCTGTTTCATCCGACTTTTTATTGTACACCTGTACTTTGTCTATAGCATCGGCAGGCAAATTTTTTGTGGCTACAGTTGGATCACTACTAAAAAACTCTTTTCCATCAACCATGACCCGAGCTACATCTTCGCCATGTGCTTTGATGTTTCCTGCACGGTCAACTTCTATTCCTGGAAGCTTTTTGAGCAAATCCTCGGCACTAGCATCTGTTTTGGTTTTAAAAGCATTGGCCACATATTCTACGGTATCTTTTTTGATTAAGATGGGAATACGGTTGCCTAAAATTTGCACCTCGTCAAGGCTTTCAACGCGTACTATCATTACAATAGCTCCCAAATCATTTCCGCCATTGGCAAGTGGAAATACAATGTTTCTAAAATAGCTTTTATAGCCCATATAACCTGTTTGCAGTAAATAGCTTCCTTTTTTAACATTCTTAATGGTGAATAAACCGTCCTCATCACTTACAGCATAATTGGCCATAGTAGAATCTAAAGGATTAAGCAATACCGCCGTGGCATACATTAAAGGATTGCCTTCTTCGGTAATCAGGTTGCCGTTAAGTGATGATTGTTGAGCAATAACAGCAGAGCTGATGAGCAAAAGAAAAAATACGAGTTTGTTTTTCATTGGAAATGATTAAAATTAGTGTGTTTACTTAGTTTCCTAGATATTTAATGGTTTTTGTACTCAGGTTCTAGCGATGTCCACCGCCGCCTCGCATAATAATCATATGTCCGCCAGCTTTGCGTTCAGCACCCATTTCTTTCATCTTTTCGTCTCGAATTTGTTGGAATTTTTCACGGCTTACTTTCTTTCCCTTCTTTGGTTTTGAGATCAACCCTTTTTCAATTTCTTTTAAGTCGACACTTTCTGCTGTTATGATTCTTTTGCCGTTATTAATATCTACTTCTAAAACTAAGCCAGGTAAATTAACGTAATTGCCAGGGCCTGCTGAAACAGGGATGGCAGGAGTAAACCATGCTAAAACCGTATCTTTTTCAATAATCTGTAGGGCTTGCATACAAGGATAATCCAATATCATTTTTTGTTTGTTTGTAAGCTTCCAATTGTCTTTTGCCGCTTCTCCTGTAATCAAAAAGATACGTGTCATAAACTCTTTTTGTTCAATTTTAAGATTGTCGTTAAAATTTAAATAAACTTTATCATCAGGCGAACTCATCATAAAACGCATACCCATACCTCTGCCTCGTCCTTCACCAGGTACATGTTCATCAGCTTGTTCTTTGGAAGCTTGATAGCTGGATTCGTTTTCATTGAAATAAAGAATTTTTTTTGATTTTCTTTCTTTCGGCATTCTGTCCATCATTTCTGCCGACATCCCTTCAATCTTAAAATTTAATTTCATTATTTCTTGGTAAATCACTTCTCCTTGTTTTAGAGGTTTTTGCGCAAAAACAAACAACCCAAAACTCAGGATATAAATTGTAAGAATGATTTTTTTCATTTTAGTATTTTTTTTATGAATTAATTTTTCTACTCCTTATTTTTGGATAAAAACAGCATCCAAAATTAGTAGCCAAAGTTAAATACTCATTCGGGTTTCAGTCTTAATAAAAACTCAATTATAGTTAATAAAGGTTAATTTATTCCGATTTGACTTTAGATTTAGAAAAAGGTTTAAATAAATATTTATTTTTTTAAAAAGATTTCAAATTTTTGGATCAAATGTTTCTTAGTCTATTTCAGTATATTGATTTGTAAATCTAGTTTTATATCATTTAGTTTTCTTGTTTTTTTCATCGCTTTGATTTAATTACAAGCCCTTTAGCGTAATATATTTACATATAATCAATGGATTAATGTATTGGCGACTCTTGATACTCCTTCTGCCAGAGACTGGATAGTCCAATTGAAAATGCAGAGGATAAGAATAAAAATTTCCTGTATTAAAGAAAAAAACAACTATTTTTATCCACTTATTCTAATCTATTTTAGAATAATTTTTTTTGATTTTATTATCTTTAACCATTCAACCAAATACAATGAAAATACTCGGCAAATTTATTACAACTACGCTTTTTTTTTCTATTACTTTAGTATCTTTTTCACAACATTACGATTGGCGTGGCCAAGACCGTGAAGGCATTTATTACGAAACCGGACTTCTAAAAGCTTGGACAGAAGATGGTCCAGAACTTCTTTGGGAAGCTGATGGTTTGGGTGAAGGTTATGGTTCTGTTACAATTTCAGAAGAAATTATATATGTAACAGGAAGAAAAGAAGATAATGACATAATTACTGCCCTTTCTCTTGATGGAAAAAAACTATGGGAAAAGGCATACGGAACCACTTGGAAAAGAAATTTTACTGGTACAAGAAGTATCCCAATTTTTTATAATGGCGATTTGTTTATGGTAAGTGGTACAGGCGAATTGGTTTGCCTTAGTGCTTCTGGCGAGATTAAATGGAAGAAAAATCATTATGAAATGTATGAGTCCAAGCCTTTAATGTTTGGAATATCCGAATCCCCAATCGTTTTTGATAATAAAGTTGTGGTTTCACCCGGTAGGGATAAGGCATCTGTTGTTGCTTTTAATATTGCCAATGGAGAAGTTATTTGGGAAGCAGAACCCATGAATGAAGGACCTCAGTATATTAATCCAAAACTAATCGATCATAATGGACGGAAAATAATTGTGACAATAACCGAAAGTCAGGTAATTGGCCTTGATGGAAAGGATGGAAAGTTATTATGGAAATTGAATTATGAGGAAATCAATGAAACCGTAGGCCGTGCAAGAAAAAATCACACGAATACTCCACTTTATCGTGATGGTAAAATTTTTATTTCAAACGGATATAAATATGTTTCGTTTATGATTGAACTCAATCAGGATGGC
>CAYPOW010000009.1:26917-29229 GCA_964412145.1 uncultured Draconibacterium sp. | reverse complement strand
GCGAATCAACACTGAAGTATTTGGAATTGAGCAAAATGGAATGAATATGGCTGACAAAGTAATTACCGTCAGCAATCTTACTCGCGATATTGTTATTAAACATTATGGTATTGATCCAGCAAAAATACAAACCATTCACAACGCCATTGAGCCGGTTGATAAAGAGAATATTCAGATCAATCGATCAGTAAGAGAAAAAGTAGTCACTTTTCTTGGTCGATTAACTTTTCAAAAAGGACCTGAGTACTTTTTAGAAGCTGCTAAATTGATTCTTGAAAAAGATGATAATGTTCGGTTTGTAATGGCAGGTAATGGCGATATGTTTGAATCTCTGATAAAGCGAGTTGCTGAACTGAAGATTGGAACTAAATTTCATTTTACCGGCTTTCTGAAAGGTGGCGATGTGGATAAGATGTTTCTTCTCTCCGACGTTTTTGTAATGCCTTCAGTATCTGAGCCTTTCGGACTTGTTCCATTAGAGGCTATGCGCTCCAATGTACCTGTTGTAATTTCAAAACAATCAGGCGTAGCCGAAGTACTTAAAAATGCGATTAAAGTTGACTTTTGGGATGTGGAGAGTATGGCAGATGCTATTTATGGATTACTTAACTATCCTTCTCTTTCACAAATGTTAATTAAAAATGGTTTAAGCGAAGTGGATAACCTTAAATGGGAACACGCAGCTAAAGAAGTTAAAGCAGAATATGAAAATGTTTTGCAAATTAAATAGAATAGATAAAAAATAAATATGCAGTCAGTTTGTCTTTATTTTCAGGTTCATCAACCATACCGTTTAAAAAAATATCGTTTTTTTAATTTAGGTAATGATCATTATTATTATGACGATTATTTGAATAAATCGATTATGGAAAGGGTAGCAGCAAAAAGCTATATTCCTATGAATAATCTATTGCTCGATTTAATTAAAAAATATGGTAAAGATTTTAAAGTAAGTTTTTCTATTAGCGGTTCAGCTCTGGATCAATTTCAGGAATATACTCCTCAGGTTATAGAGAGCTTTAAACAATTAGCTCAAACAGGCAATGTTGAATTTATAGCTGAAACTTATGCCCATTCCTTAGCCGGAATGAAAAGCAAAAAAGAGTTTGTACGGCAAATTCAATTGCATCAGGATAAGATAAAAGAGCTTTTTGGGGTAAGTCCTCAAACATTTAGAAATACGGAATTAATCTATTCCGATGAAATGGGCGAGACTGTTGCAGAATTGGGTTTTAAGACTATGCTGACTGAAGGTGCCAAGCACATTCTGGGTTGGAAGAGTCCGAATTTCGTATATACCAATGCCATAAATCCGCGCTTAAAAGTTTTACTGCGTAATTTTAATTTGAGTGATGATATTGCCTTTCGTTTTTCAAATCAAGACTGGAGCGAATGGCCATTAACAAGCGATAAATTCGCCGAATGGTTGAATAATATAACTCCGAAAGAACAAGTTGTGAATTTGTTTATGGATTATGAAACTTTTGGAGAACATCAATGGGCAGAAACAGGTATTTTTGAGTTTATGCGGGTTTTGCCTGAAAAAATCCTAAATAAATCCAATCTTTCTTTCAATACACCATCAGAAGTTAGCAAGAAATATCAACCAATTGCGGATATACATGTACCTAATCCAATTAGTTGGGCTGATGAAGAACGCGATTTAACTGCCTGGTTAGGTAACGAGATTCAGGATGAAGCTTTTGAGAAATTATATGCAGTTGAAGAAGCTATGCGTCAGAGCAAAGATCCTGGTTTACAAAAGGACTGGTTAAAATTGCAGGCCAGTGATCATTTTTACTATATGTGCACTAAATGGTTCTCAGATGGCGATGTGCATGAATACTTTACACCCTATAATTCACCATACGAAGCCTTTATAAATTTTATGAATGTGCTTTCCGATTTTCACATTCGAATTGATAGAGAAGGAATCATAGATAAAGAAGGTGCTAACCATATCGCTGAAATACAACGCGAAGATGTTTTTAGTATTTTGAAGAAATTTACCAATGTTAAATTTAAAGTGCTAATTCAGGATTTAGATTTGAATGAATTGTCCATTTTATTCTACGACAGTGATCAATCACTTCGAGATAAAATGATGAAAGTTACAGGGAAGAAAAACCTAATCAAAGTTCAGGAATATCGGGAATCGTCAAATGCATTAACAGAAAGAGAAATAAATGCTTGCAAAGAGAAAATTCGACTCAAAATAGCACTTCTCGACTAAACTATATTTACGAATATTGAACAATTAGTATCGTCATTCAATGGTGTTTGATAGATATTAAAGCTATATTAATTAGAAA
>CAYPOW010000009.1:2730-26817 GCA_964412145.1 uncultured Draconibacterium sp. | reverse complement strand
AACTGGATTCAATTTCAGGTGGATGGGATTATATTGAACCAGCTTTGTTTGGATATGCCGCGGGCCAATTAATCGATAGTTTTCAAAAATATTTTGGCGTTTACAAAGACGGTATAATCGCTCATTTTCACGAGTGGATGACTGGATCTGCTGTACTTTATTTAAAAATGAACAATCCATCCATCGCCACAGTATTTACAACACATGCCACTGTTTTGGGTCGTTCAATTGCGGGAAATGGACTAGCACTTTACGATCATATAGAAAAGTATAATCCCGATTTGGTTGCTCGCGAATTTTCTTTAGTTGCAAAACATTCCCTTGAAAAATTGGCTGCAGAAAATGCCGATATGTTTACTACAGTAAGTGAGGTAACAAATGCTGAATGCAAGCAATTTCTTGGCAAATCAGTAGATAAAGTAACACCCAACGGATTTGATGGAGTTCTAATCGATTCTTCAAAAAAAGACAAGAAGAATCCGCCTGCAGATAGTCGTGATCTATTGCTCAATATAGCAAAACGCATGACCAATAATTCGTATGATAGAGATACAATGTTGGTGGTTATCAGTGGCCGATATGAATATAGAAACAAGGGTATTGATGTATTTCTGGAGGCACTTAATAAGCTAAAAACAAAACTTGATAATAGAAAAGTAGTGGCTTTTTTAATGATTCCGGGAGGTATAAAAGGCCCTGATATGGACATTGCAAGAGCTTTGGAATCGGATAACTCTAATTTAACTGATAAAAGATTTACCCATCTTTTGACAGATAAAATCCATGATCCCATCCGAAATAAAATGAATGAACTTCAGATGTATAATTCTGAAATTGATTTACTTACAGTTATTGCTGTTCCTGCTTATTTGAATGGACACGATGGAATTTTTAATCAAAAATACTATGATCTTTTATCCGCTTTCGACCTAAGTGTATTTCCATCCTATTATGAACCTTGGGGTTATACTCCATTAGAAAGTCTTGCCTTTAGAGTTCCATCCGTAACTACTTCTTTGTCAGGTTTTGGTAAATGGATGCAAGCTAACTTTAAGGAAAACACAGGTTTAAGCATAGTTCCGCGTGGCGATTACAACGAAAGTGAGGTAATTGATAGTATTACTGAACTTATGTTCAATTTTTATCAGTTTGATGAAAGTCAAGTGAAACGTGCAAAAAAAGAAGCAGCTCAAGTAGCTGAAGCTGCACAATGGAAAGAATTTATCATTTATTACAAAGAAACTTATGAAACAGCTCTAGAAAAAGCACAAAGCAGGAGTAAGGAACTGGTGAGCCATACTCAGTTTAGATTAGTAAAAACAAATTCTTTAAAAGTTTCTCAGAAACCTTCCTGGAAAAAAATTCTTGTTCGCCCGGTTTTACCAGAGAAATTGCATAAACTGGAAGCCCTGACTAAAAATTTATGGTGGTCGTGGAATTACTGCGCATTGGATTTATTTGAGAAAATGGGAGGAGAGCTTTGGTTTAAACTGAAGAAGAATCCTGTGGCACTACTTGAAAAAATGACTCAAAATAGATTCGACAAACTTTTGGCTAATCAAGAGTTTATGGAAGATTACACAAAGGTCATAAACAAGTTCGAAGGCTATATGGCAAAGGCAGATGAAAAACCAGCAGAGCAAATTGCCTATTTCAGTATGGAATACGGTATCGACGATAGTCTGAAGATTTATTCCGGAGGATTGGGAATTTTAGCTGGCGATTACCTAAAACAGGCTTCCGATTCAAATATAAATATGGTAGCCGTCGGTTTAATGTATCGTTATGGTTATTTTAAACAAAAATTATCGCTTGCTGGCGACCAATTAGATATTTACAATCCGCAAAAATTTTCTCAACTTTCCTTACAACCTGTTCGATTGCCAAATGGTGAATGGGCAACTGTGTGTCTTGCTTTACCGGGAAGGAATATGATGGCTAAAGTTTGGTTAGCGCAAGTGGGAAGAATTCCTCTCTATTTGCTTGATACTGATATTGAGGGAAATACAGATGAAGATCGTAAAGTTACACATCAGCTATATGGAGGTGATTGGGAAAACCGATTGAAACAAGAATTGTTGTTAGGAGTTGGAGGTATTCGATTAATTGAAGCTCTGGGATTGAAACCCGCTATCTATCACGCCAATGAAGGCCATGCCGCTTTTAATTCTTTGGAGCGATTGAAAAATCTAATTCAGAAAGAGAATTTAAGCTTTAAAGAAGCAAAAGAAGTGGTAAGAGCTAGTACTCTTTTTACAACTCATACACCAGTTCCCGCTGGTCATGATGCCTTTGAAGAAAGCATTCTTAGGAAATATATACCTCATTACGCCGATCGTTTACAACTAAGTTGGGATGAGTTTATGAACCTGGGGAAATGGAATCCAAATCAAATGAATGAGAAGTTTTCGATGAGTGTGCTCGCTGCTCGTATGTCTCAGGAAATGAACGGGGTAAGTCAAATTCATGGAAGAGTGAGTCAGGAAATGTTTGCTCACTTATATGATGGATATTATGCCGATGAATTACATATTGGATATGTCACCAATGGCGTGCATTATTCTACGTGGACTTCCAAGGCCTGGCAACAGTTTCATCATGAACTTTTTGGTAAACATTTCTTAGCCAATCAAAGTGATGAAGAAGTATGGAAAGCTATTGATGGCGTTTCAAATGATCGTATTTGGGAAATTCATTTGAATCAAAAAAAATTATTATTTGATTATTTACGCATTCGTTTAACAGAAGAATTAACTGAGCGACAAGAAAATCCCTCTTATATTGTTCAGGTAGTAGAAAATATGAATCCCAATGCCTTAACTATTGGATTTGCTCGTCGATTTGCCACCTATAAACGCGCTCATTTATTATTTACTAATTTAGATCGTTTACGGAAATTAGTAAGCAATAAAACGCAGCCAATTCAATTCCTTTTTGCTGGGAAAGCGCATCCACATGATAAAGCAGGTCAGGATTTGATCAAACGCGTTATTGAAGTTTCAAAAATGCCTGATTTTATTGGAAAAGTTCTCTTTGTTGAGAATTACGATATGGAATTAGCCAAACATTTGGTGAGTGGAGTAGATGTATGGTTAAATACACCAACACGACCTTTGGAAGCTTCAGGAACAAGTGGAGAAAAAGCAGTGATGAATGGAGTCATGAATTTCTCTGTTTTGGATGGCTGGTGGGCCGAAGGTTTTACTCCAGGAGCTGGTTGGGCTCTGGAGGAAGGACGTACTTATCTGAAGCAGGATATGCAGAATATGCACGATGCAGAAATCATTTATTCCAAACTGGAATCTGAAATCGTGAAAACCTATTATGCAAAGAACAAGCGTAAAGTTTCAGATCAGTGGATTTCTCATATTAAAAATACTTTTACAGAAATTGCTCCTCATTTTACTATGAAACGCATGCTTGACGATTATTTCGATCGCTATTACAATAAGCTTTTTATAAGCAGTAAAGCTATTCATAATGAGCACTTTAAATTAGCTTTGAAATTAGCCAAATGGAAAGAGAAAACTGCTATTGAATGGGAGAAGATCAATATTGTCTCCGAAGAATTACCGCAAAGCAGCCAGGAAAATCCGCTTAGTTTTGGTGATACTTTTGTAGCGAGAATTGAGATTAATTTGGCTAAACTATTGGCTGAAGATGTGCGGATGGAGGTTCTTTTTGGGTCGAAAAACGATGATGAAATTAATGAAATCATCTACAAAGAAGAAATGAAGGTTGAAAGCTTGCCAAATGGCAATGTTTTATATTCCTGTGCAATTCTGGCAGAAAGAGCAGGTTCATATGATTATGCTTTCCGCCTGAGTCCTAAATCAGAACATTTGGCTTACAACGAAGATTTTTCACTGATTAAATGGGTTTAAAAAGACGATAAACTAAAATTGCTTTGGTTTACGTCCCATCTTAAATTCCAATAAGCCGCCTTGCATCAATTCACTATGGATTAGATACAGGCGGTTTATTTTTTTGCCATTTAATCTAATCTCTTGAACATAAACATTTCGTTCACTCTGATTTATAACATTAATTTTCAATTCCTTCCCATTTTCGAATGTAAGATTAGCCGATTTTACCAAAGGACTTCCTAATTCATATCGATCAGACCCTGGCGTAACAGGATAAAAACCAAGTGCATTGAAAATATACCAGGCACTCATTTGACCAGCATCATCATTTCCACATAGGCCATCTGAAGTATTGGAATACATACTCTCCAGTATCATGCGAACGCGTTCCTGAGTTTTCCAGGGAGCATCAGTCCAGTTATACAAATACGGAATATGGTGACCGGGCTCGTTTCCGTGCACGTATAATCCAATAATTCCATCGCGTGTAATATCTTCTGTATGAGCAAAATAATGATCATCTAATTGTTGAGTAAACAAAGAATCGAGGTGAAGCTCAAAGGCTTTTTTGCCCCCCATCAAAGAAATTAATTTCTCAGTATCTTGTGGAACATATAAACTGTAATTCCATGCGTTGCCTTCAATAAAACCCTGACCTTCTGTGCGTAATTTATCAAATTCTTTTCGCCAATCGCCATTTTCAAGCTTTGGAAACATGGAATTATATTCCGAATTGAATACATTTTGATAGGAGAGAGCCCTTTTTTGAAATTCCTGAGCAATAATTTTATTGTCCAAAATATCGGCCATTTGTGCTATGCACCAATCATCGTAAGCATATTCTAAAGTTTTTGAAACCGCAGAAGAATTTTTATCATCAGGAACATAGCCCAGTTTTTTATAGAAGCCAATTCCATCGTAATAATCTGTATTTGCTGTTTGTACAGATGCATCCAATGCTTTTTGAAAAGATCCAGGTTTTAGATTCCCTTTAATCATAGCATCGGCCAGTAGAGATACACTATGATATCCTATCATACACCAATTTTCATTTCCATAATGTGACCAAACAGGAAGCATTTTGTGCACACTCTGCTCATAATGAGCCAATAATGATTCCATCATATCGCTATTTCGATTGGGTTGGATAAGGTTAAAAAGAGGATGCAATGCTCTATACGTATCCCACAAAGAAAAAATAGTGTAGTTTGTGAAATCATCTGCATAGTGTATGTTCCCATCCAAACCTTTGTAGGCACCATCAACATCCATATATTCAATAGGGCTTAAAAAGCTGTGATATAAGGCGGTATAAAATGTCTCCTTGTTGTCCTGATTTATTGTTTCCACTTGGATTTTTGATAATTCTTTATTCCATTCTTTTTGACCTTCTTTTTTAATTCGATCAAAATCCCAATCATGGATTTCTGTTTTCAGATTTCTCAATGCTCCATTTGTGCTAGTAGAAGAAAGAGCCATTTTGAGCATGATTTCTTCATTGGTTTCTGTTTCAAACTGAAAATACATGCGAATTTGTCGCCCTGCCATTTCAGGAAAATTTTTTGTTTCATCAAATTTGTGCCAAAAACCACGGTAAACTTGCTGATCATATTTTTTATAACCATACTTCTTAATTGGCTTAGAAAATGAAAGTGCAAAATAAACGGTGCGTGTTCGTGCCCATCCTTGCGTTTCTCTATAACCTGTAACAAGTGTATCATTCTCAACACGTATAAAAGTCCATACGTTTTTTTCTTCGAAATTATAGATATTCGACATCAAATCAAGGATGATATTGGCGCTATCAGTTTCCGGAAAAGTATAGCGATGAAAGCCTACTCTTGTACTTGAAGTAAACTCTGCATTTATTTTATAATCAGAAAGGTAGACCTGATAATAATTTGGTTCAGCAATTTCGTTTTGGTGTGAAAAACGGGAACGAAAGCCTGATTCAGGAACCATTGATGTGCCTGGATTCATTTGTAATTTCCCGACTGTGGGCATCACCAAAAAATCCCCCAAATCGGAATGACCCGTACCACTGAAGTGAGTGTGGCTAAAACCAATAATGGTTGAATCCTGATATTGATAACCTGCACAATACCGATAAACATTTGGATTGTATTTTCCATCAACTGCATAGGCCTGCGCATCCGTTTCTGGACTAAGTTGTACCATTCCAAATGGGCGTGTTGCTCCAGGGAAAGTGTGTCCCATATTTTTTGTACCCACAAATGGATTTACGTATTGGATGAAATTTTTACTTTCTTGTGCAGAAAGCAAACCAAAGCTTAAGCTAAAGATAGAAATTGTAAGATATTTTTTGAAAGACATAATAAAGACTAAATTTTCGGCAATTTAGCACTTATGTTTCTGGCACAAAAGGAAAATTTAAACTAACTGGCTTGTTCGTATGCTTTATTTTCAGCCTTTACCAGAACGTTTTGTAAAGGTTTGAAACGATTTCGAATAAGTGACCATTTGGCTGGGTATTGTTCTAACAATTTGATTATTCGGCTATTATGATGTTTTAATTTATCAGATATTGCTGATGCCGTAATTGGTTTTTCAAATTGATGTCCAACATTAGCACTGGTGAGTTTCCATCCTAATTTAATCACTGTTTGTGCTGATTGTTCCATATCATTCAGAAAATCATAGGTTTTAGAATGGGTGTGTTTTACATTTTCTTCTGAAAGTGTTTCTGTAGAAGAAAGCGGGATATGCATTTCCTTTGAAGGACTAAAACTAAAATAATCCGTTTTCAAAGTATGCTCTAATTTTCCTGTGCCAAAATTTAATGTTTTAGCCATTGTCATAGCCCTGCTAAGCTGTTTTTTCAAATCAAAAACAGTCCCTGAAAATTCACCTATATGTTCTTTAGATTCTTCCGAAAGATAAAAAACATCTTTGCTATTGTGGCTTATTTCATTGATTAAAAATTCAGTAAGCTGAATAAGATTTCCTCTATTTCTCGTTTTTAAGTTAGTATTTTCCAGTTCGGTTTGGTACTTGCTATCCAAAATATAACGCGTTTGCTCATTAAGTAATCGTAAGCTTTGTTGATTGTGTTTTACGGAATTTAACTGAAATTTTATACTATTATAAAGCAGATGTCCAATAATTGCCTTGTTGGAGGTTGATAATACCTTGTCGCTGAGACTTAACCCAAAATCACTTGTGTTTTTTCGAAAATAGAAAAGAAAAACATCCTTTGAAAAATCTGTGGAATTGGGAAATGAAAGACATAAAACATGGCTATCCATCTCCGAAAACAGATCTTGTTTGAGATCAGTGCTTCGCTTATTCGCATAAGGTATATTATTGATTCCTAGCCAATTCTGACTATTTTGCTTTCGTCTGAACGCATTGAAGGTATCCACGGATTCCCTATCAAAATCAAGTTGAAAAGCTTGTTGATTATTCATTTCACGTTGTACGCTGTGAAGTTCTGTTTTTGCATTTTCAACATTATAAAACAATAAATCTACACGTTCAATTCCAGGCAAGCTTTGCAAGCTATCGCCCAAAACGACTAAATAAGGATTATCAAGAAATGTAAATAACTCCTGCAATGTTGTTTAAGTTTATTTAAATTTTTGAGTAAAAATACATTAATTATTAAGTGAACGCAAGAAAATATCAATATAATTAAGTTTTTTATTAAGATATAATCATAAATCTTAAATGTATATTAAGAAAAACTAAAAGTCTTAAATGTCTTTATTAATCAATATTGAGCTAGTATTTTTGCGAAAAATAGTTTTACTATGCTATTATATTTTAGTAAAATAATTAAGAAACTGATAAATAATTAAAGTAATGGCCAGAGGGATAATCGAATTAATAGAAGAGAACAAAAAGCGTTTTTACAGAGGTGAGATTCGGAATTATCTTTACGATGAGCCTCTGTCATCCAGAGAGATTAAAAAAAATCCGGTGAAAGTCACTAGTTCAACTGTTATTCCTAATCAAACTTCTTACTGGGAAAACTTAATCGTTTTTGGTAGACGATTCACAGAAGAACTATTCTATGAACCTGTAAAATAATGAATCTAAAAAGAGAATGAATATTCAATTTAATTTTTAAAAACTTTAATATTTCAGCTTTTTTTATTCTATAATAGCTTTTTAGATCAAATAGTTTCACAATAATTAAGCGTATTCTCCTTTTTTTTGTAAATTGTTGCCGAAAGACAAACTAGTTTAATTGGGTTAACTTGATACCGAAAATGAAAAGAATATTCATTCTATTAATTTTACTTAATTCATTATCACTTTTTTCACAAACTGTCGAAAATAATCGTTTGGATAGTTTGATGGTATTGACTACTAAATATAGCGGCTCACAACTCGTTGACGTATTTATTGAGATAGCAGAATTGCAGGGGGCTCACAACCAAGAGCAAGCTCACCAATCCGCCGATGAAGCCATTCGCTTAGCGAATCAAATAAAATACCCTAAGGGAAAAGGGAAAGCTTATTTAGTAAAAGGAACGATTTGTAATTTCACTAACAATCCGATTACTAGTTTACGACATTTTAAAAAAGCAAAAGAGATATTTTTGGAGACTAATGATGCTTCTGAATTAGCCTCTGCTTATGTGGGAATAGCTGATAGTTATGCTCAGCAGGCTCTTTTTGATACGGCAAGTGAAGAATATAAAAAAGCCATTTTAATTTTTGAAGATATTGGTGATTATAAATCATTGGCCAATGCATTTTATAAGTCAGGTACTAACTTTAATATGGTAGACGACTATTATAAAGCATTAATTTCTTTTCAAAATGCAGAGAAATATTACGAGGCAATAAATGACCTGTATGGTCTAAACATTACAAAAAATTCAATTGGAATTGTCTGGTTTTATTTAGGGAACTTTAAAGAAGCTTTAAAGGTTTGGACCGAGTATGAAAATGCTATGCGTGAAATAGAAGATTGGGGTCGTGTAAGTGCTGCTTTGAGTAATAAAGGCCTAATCTATAATCAATGGGCAGAGTACAATGAGGCTTTATCAACATTTAGTGAAGCACTCGAATTAGCAGAAAGAGCTGGCCAAACCTCAAATATAGCCGGAATTTATAATTCAATGGGAAATGCTTTTCATTTCTCAGGTAATTATGAAAAATCTTTTGAGTATTATCATAAATCTGTGGAATTAGGAGAAAAATTAGACTCAAAACAAACGATTTCGATTGGTTTGCACAATATTGGCGAATTGCATCTGAATTTAGGCAATACCGATTCTGCTTTATACTATGTTGAAAAATCATTACAGATAGAAAATACACTTTTCAATAAAGTTGGTATTGCTGAAACAAAGGCCACTATGGGCGAAATTTATCTGGCACTTAAGAAAAAAAGCCTGGCTTTTTCCTTCTTAAAACAAGCGGAAGAAGTATTTAATGAAGTGGATAATATTCGCGGTTTGGCTGATATTTATCAAAAATACGGACAGGCTTATGCCGATATTGGAAATGATTCGCTTACAGTTTATTACTTGAATAGAAGCAATGAAATTGCCGAAGAAATTGACCTTAAAAAGTTGCAATTTGAAAATCATCTTTTTTTATCCAATTATTTTGAAAAAGATAAAGACTATAAAAAAGCTTTGTTGCACCAGAAGTTATATCATCAGTTAAATGATTCCATATTTAATCAGAAAACACTCGATAAAACAGCTTACCTAACTATAAAATTAGAAAAAGAGGCACAGGACAATGAGCTAATAGAGATGCAGCACGCACAGGAAAAGATTAATTATCAAAATAAAATTAGAATTTACCTAAGTTCCTTTGTTTCCCTATTACTTTTCGTTCTGGCTATTTTCATTTATTTGCGCTTTTTAGCTAATAGAAGAGCGGCCAGAAGGTTGAATAAAGAATACCAAAAAGTTCTTGAAAGTGAGGAAAAAATTAAAGCTCTTATTGATGCCTCACACGATATGGTTCTATTAATCGATAGGCAAGGAAAAATTGCATCTGCAAATTCAAAAGCAGAACTAATGTTACATAAAAGTAATTCTTTGAATGGATTTGATTTCAATGAGGTTTTTCACCCTCACTTTAAAGATCAATTTAAGCCTCATATTGCGATAGTTCTGAATTTGAAAAAAAGTCATAGTTTTAGCTTGGGATCAATTGATCAAAAGTCTTATGAAATAACTATTAACCCTGTATTTAAAGATAATACCGATGTAAGCGGCCTGGCAATGTATATGCAAGATGTTACAGATATTTTAATTGCTCGCAATGAAAAAAAGAAACTCGAAAATCAGTTGTTTCAAATGCAAAAACTGGAATCGATAGGAACAATGGCTGGAGGAATTGCCCACGATTTTAATAATTATTTGGGCACAATATTGGGTTATAGCAGTATGGGCTATGACGATACAGAGGAAGGTACTGCTATTAGAAGGTATTTTAATCAAATTATCACAGCATCAAAATCGGCTCAACATACTGTTCAAAAGATACTTACGTTTAGCCGTAAGGATGAAACCAAAAAAGAAATTATCGTTAATTTGGTGAGGGTAGCTTTGGAAACAATTGAAATGATTGAATCCACTAAACCAAAAGAGGTACAAACTGTTTCAGACTTCAGTTCAACATCCGTAGAAATAATGGGCGATTCTGTTGAAATTCAACAAGTGTTTATCAATTTGTTTAACAATGCTTTTCAAGCTTTGGAAGGTGTTGAAAAAGCAATGCTTGAGTGTAAAATTGGAACGGTCGTTTTTAAAAACGAGCATAAATCACTTTTACAAAATCTAAAAAGCAATAAATTAGCTTGCATTTCCGTTAGTGACAACGGTATGGGAATGTCTGAACAAGTTTTAAACAGAGTGTTTGAACCTTTCTTCACAACTAAAAATGTTGGTAGCGGAACAGGTTTGGGATTGTCTGTTGTTCATGGAATAATTAAAAATCATCATGGCGAATTATTTGTAGAATCAATTTTGGGAAAAGGGACTACATTTTATATTTATTTGCCAGCAGTATCATAAAAAAGGAGAGAAATGCAAAAGAAGATTTTAGTGATTGACGATGACCAGCAATTTAGAACGATGCTGGTTGAGATGCTAGAGCGAAAAAATTACCAAGTCATTAGCGCCAGTGATGGTGAAGAAGGGATTATTATTTGGCAAAGTTTAAATCCTGATCTGGTGATAACCGACATAATTATGCCAAATAAAGAAGGTATTGAAACTATTCTAGAAATGAAAAGATTGAATAAAGATGTTAAAATTATTGCTATTTCTGGAGGAGGAAGAACAAACGCTCAGGATAATTTACTATCAGCCAAGCTTTTAGGGGCTTCAATAATTATATCTAAACCTTTTGAAAGTAATGAATTAATTTCTGCAGTCCGGAAATTGATCGGCGACTAAGATTTTTTTTTAACAAATCTACTATGAATAAATCCAATGTGAATTCACTTAAGATATTTAAAACTGTTCTATTAGCCATTCTATTTCTTTTTATAAGCAATACTTATGCTCAGAGTTTTTATTTTCCATCAAAAATTTGGGAATCTAAACCCGCGAATGAATTGGAAATTAATGAAAAAGCATTGAAAAACGCGGTGAAGTTTGCAGAAGAAAACGAATATAAAGGAGCACATGATCTAAGGATTGCAATTTATGAAGGTTTTAAAAATGAGCCATTTATAGATATTTTAGGACCAACGAAGCATAGGGTAGAACCAGCAGGGTTAATTATAAAAGAGGGTTATATTGTGGCCCAATGGGGCGATTTAAATCGAGTAGATATGACTTTTAGTGTGACCAAAAGTTATCTTTCAACCGTTTTTGGACTGGCATTAGATAAAGGACTTATATCTAATTTAAATGACAAAGTAAGTACTTATGTCTGGGACAATACTTTTCAAGGACAACACAACGAATCCATTCAATGGAGTCACCTGCTAACTCAGTCTTCTGATTGGTCAGGAACCCTTTTCGGGCAACACGACTGGGCCGACAGACCACCAAAAGAAGGTAATATTGATGATTGGAAAAATAGAAAACTCAATATTCCAGGAACTGTTTTCGAGTACAACGATGTTCGCGTAAATGTGACGGCTTTTGCACTTCTTCAAGTTTGGCGTAAACCATTGCCACAAGTTCTGAAAGAGCAAATTATGGATCCAATAGGAGCTAGCACAAGCTGGCGCTGGAATGGTTATAAAAATAGCTGGGTTATATTGGATGGTCTTTCTGTTCAATCAGTGAGCGGAGGTGGACATTCCGGTGGTGGAATGTTTATCAATACTTATGATCAGGCTCGATTTGGTTATTTGTTCCTGCGAAATGGCAATTGGAATGGCAATCAACTTATCTCAGAAGAATGGGTGAAAGCTGTTCAACAACCAAGTCTGGCCAATAAAAGCTATGGATATATGTGGTGGCTGAATAAAGGAAACAGACAAATGGAAGGCGTTCCAGAAAACTTGTTTTATGCTTCCGGATTTGGTGGAAACTATATTTTTATCGATCAAAAAAACGATCTTTTAATTGTAACACGATGGCTAGAGCCTTCAAAAAGGGGAATTTTTCTAAAAAAAGTGTATCAAGCTTTGGATTGATTTAATCTATATGGTTAATAAAAAACACTGCGAATAATCGCGGTGTTTTTTTTATCATCACTTTCTTTATAAGTGTTAATTGTAAAGGGTATCATATCAAATTGATAATATATAGATGTATTACATATGAAAAAATCAACCTAATTTTTTTTTGTTTGTTAATAATATAACATATATTTGAGCAGCCAAAAACCTGAATTGCAACCAGAACCGAGAGGTTCATAAACGTAAATTAACTATGGACAATTCATCCAATGGGTGCTGTATGGGTTATTTTATGCAAAATAGCTCAAGAGAATTAAATTTTGGCAAATTTAATTCTATTTTCAAAAAAAGTGTCATACTATTAATTCTGGCCTCGCTTATTTCGCCCTCATTATTTTCGCAAGAATTCGGAATTAAATGGAAGGGATTTGTAAAAACTGATTATTTTTTCGATTCACGACAAACAGTAGATGTACGTGAAGGACATTTTCATCTTTATCCCCAAAATGAATTATTGGGAAATGAGGGTGAAGACATAAATGCAAGTCCCAGCTTAAATATGCTTTCTATTCAATCTCGACTAACTGGCATTATTACAGGTCCTGAATTTCTGGGTGCTAAATCTTCAGGTGTTCTAGAAGGTGCATTTTTTGGGCATAGCAATGGCGATATAAATGGTTTCAGATTACGCCATGCTTTTACTAAATTAAATTGGGAAAATACCGAACTTCTTTTTGGGCAAACCTGGCATCCGATGTTTATTGCTGAATGTTTTCCTGAAGTTATTTCGTTTAATACTGGAGTGCCTTTTATTGTGTTTTCTCGCAATCCTCAAGTTCGCCTGGCCTATAATTTTGGTAAAATAAAAATAACAGCTGCACTTATGTCTCAGCGCGATTTTACAAGTTTTGGTGGATCAACTTCTCTCCGAAATGCCGTCTTACCAGATATGCAATTCCAAATGAGGTATAAAACTAATAATTTCCTAATTGGAGGAGGCGCTGGTTATAAAGAATTGCTTCCTCGACTAGTAACTGATTTAAATTATAAAGCAGATAGTAGGGTTAAAGCCCTTTCTTATATGGCTTATGCTCGATACGATGGTGAAAAATTTGTATTTAAAGCTGAAGGAATATTTGGTGCAAATATGTTCGATGGCGTAATGCTTGGTGGTTATGCACAAAAAGTACCAGGCAATTTAAATGACTATTCAACTTATGATTATCGCGAATATACCGCTATTAATACACTTTCAGTATGGTCAGAAATAATGTCAAAAGGCGACTCAAAAGTGCAATATGGTTTATTCGGTGGATATTCTAAAGATCTTGGATCAAACGATCAGATTTATGATTTTCAATCAACTACATCATATTACAGTAGGGGATCTAATATCGCTTATGTTTACAGAATTTCACCACGAGCAGTTTACACTGAAGGAAAAATGAAATTTGCTGTCGAAACAGAATATACCGTTGCTGGATATGGTGATACAAGGGACAGTTATGGTATTGTACAAGATAAATCAACTGAATTTCCAAACGCAGAAATAAATGATATTTCAAATTTTAGATTACTATTTTCTGCTATATACAGTTTTTAAACATTGACTACTATATTATTATATTCATTATTGCCTTAATCTCTTTTAAAATATTTATAAACTAAATACTTTCATTATGCAACACGAATCAGCAGTTGAGTTAGGAGTTGATCTTGCCTCAAAAAAGAAAGCACGACTAGGAGTTTGGTTTTTCTTTATTTACTTCTTTTTTTACGCTGGATTTGTAGCCATTGGAGTTACAAATTACGAATTATTAGGTAAAAAAGTAATAGGTGAACAAAATCTTGCCGTTGTTTATGGTATAGGACTAATTGTTTTTGCGGTAGTTCTAGGTATAATATATAACTGGCTTTGTACGCGTTACGAAGACGCATTAAATAAGGAGGAAACCATATGATCTACGGAGTCTCATATATAGCAATAGTCTTTTTCCTATTTATCGTTCTTATGGTTCTAGGTCTTTCATTTTATTTTGCACGCAAAACAAAATCTGCTAGTAATTATTATGCTGCCGGTGGACAAATTCACTGGGCTACAAATGGAATTGCCTTTGCAGGTGATTATTTAAGTGCTGCATCATTTCTCGGAATTTGCGGAATGATAGCAATGGTTGGTTACGACGGATTTCTATATGCTGTTGGTTTTTTAGCGGGTTGGATAGTTGCCTTATTTTTGGTAGCTGAGCCTATGAAAAGACTTGGTAAATATACGTTTACTGATGCTTTAAATGCTAAATTTAAAAGTAGGGGAATTACTCTAGTTGCTGCAATTAGTACTTTGGTAATTTCGATATTTTACCTGATACCTCAAATGGTTGGAGCCGGTGCTTTGATAACACCACTTTTAGGATTTCCACATTGGGTCGGCGTTGTTTTAGTAGGTATTATCGTAATTTTTATTGTCGCAACCGCAGGAATGACTTCCACTACTTATGTTCAGTTTATAAAGGGTGGATTACTCATTATTTTCTCAACAATTCTTACTATTTATATTTTTAATAATGGATTAAGCCTAAAACCAGCCATTGGGGATATGGAGTTTCCAGAATATATGGTTCTCGATCCTGAAATTGAAGATGGAAAAATTATTTCTGTTGAGGGATATACTGTTCAGAATCAAATGGAAGTGAAAAGTATACCAATCGTAAAACTTCAAAAAGGTGGAGTAGATCGATGGTTTAATTTGGTTGATATTGATGGAGTTCCCAAACTAGTGGAAATGCTTTCGATTTCAGAAAACGAGAGCGGAAATAAGCTATACAATGGCGAACCAAAAGAAAATCAAAAATTTTACCAGGTGGGTCATATGAGCAAAATCGTGGTAGATGGTAAAGAAGTTGATAAAACTGGTCCTATAGGGCCATTCAAATTTCTTTCTGCTATCGAAGGCGGTGAACTTGTTCGTTTTAGTGAGTTAAAATTCAAGGATAACGATCTAAAAGTGTCTGTCTTTTACCAAAACTTTACGTCAGGTAAAGATTTCTTATTGCCGGGCTTAAAATATAAAATAGGGAAAGGTTCAACGCCTTGGGATAAAATTGACTTTATTTCGCTTATGCTAGCCCTTTTCTTAGGAACAGCAGCTTTACCACATATTCTAATTCGTTATTATACTGTACCAAGCCAGCGCGACGCTCGTAAATCAACGATTTTAGCGATTGGTGCAATTGGTGCATTTTATATATTAACTCTGTTTATGGGACTTGGAGCTGCAGTAAGTGGTGTGTTTGATGTTGAGAGCAGCAATATGGCGGCTCCACTGCTTGCCAGAGGATTCGGTATTGGTATTTTCTCAATAATTTCCGCTATTGCTTTTGCCACTATTTTGGGGACAGTATCAGGTTTAATTATTGCATCTTCAGGTGCTATTGCACATGATTTAATCGATAATTATATGAATAAAAACCAGACGGACAAGCAGAAAGTAAAAGCCGGAAAAATTGCTGCCTTTAGTGTTGGTATTCTTGCAATTGCTCTTGGTATTTCATTTAAAGGAATGAATGTTTCTTTCCTTGTGGGATGGGCATTTGCTGTGGCGGCATCGGCAAATCTGCCTGCCATTTTATTTATCCTTTTCTGGAAAAAAACTACAGCAAAAGGTGTTATTGCTTCTATTTCCACTGGTATTGTTACCGCTTTAGGTATTATTTTAACATCACCAACAATGTGGGATCGCTACGGTTTCGACTCTGCTGATGCTATTCACAGATTAGAAAACCCGGCCATTATTTCATTCACAATTTCAGTCTTAGTTGTATATTTTGTATCACTTGCTACACAAAAAGACAATATCAAAAGACTAAAAGCAGAATCCTAATCTAAAAAAGTTAAAGCCTTGTTAGTAAAATTTGCTAGCAGGGCTTTATTACTTATTATCAAGAAGGATAAAATGTAATTGCATCTTTTTAATGCAATATGGAGTACGGTTAAAAAATATTCGCGAAATTTGAAGATACGCAATTTAGCATATAGTAATACATTCCAAATTTGAAATAGATTTTCAAATGAAACTAGCCATCATTACGGATATTCACGAAGATCTTATTAGCCTGAAAGAAGCACTAAGACAGATTGAGAAGTATAAGTGCGATGAAATTATTTTTTTGGGCGATATCTCAGGATTTAATCCGCCATATTATACTTACAATGAAACAAAAAACGCGCATGAATGTTTAGCCTTAATCAGGTCGAATTGTAAAACTGTAATACTTGGAAATCACGATATTTATGCGGGAAGTGTTTTTCCAAAAAATTGCTCTTTTTTTAATTTTCCTGACGATTGGTATGAATTGGATTATATGCAAAGGCGCAAATTATCTGATGATGAAATCTGGCTACACGAAGAACACGATCTGGATCCTTTGTATTCTGCTATGGATATAGAATATCTGAAATCTTTGCCTGAATATTCAGTCTTTAGAACGGCCGATTTAAATATTTTGTTTTCGCATTATGCTTATCCAAATTTATCGGGAATTAAAAAGGAATTTTTAGCTTATAAATTTCAATTTCATCAACATTTTAGTTTTATGAACTCGATGGAATGCTCGATTAGTTTTATTGGTCATTCGCATGAAAAAGGCTTTTATACTGTTACAGAAAACAAAATGAAGAATTATAAGTTTGGGAATCTGGAACTAAAATTTGATCCTATATGCATCGGTTTGCCACCTATAACAAGTCAGCAAGACAGAAATGGATTTTGTATATTTGATGTAGATGAGCGTTCTATGCAAATTATCAAATTGTGATTTAAACCTTTTAATGAGGAAATAATTGAATAGAAAAATCTACTAATAAGATCGAAAAAGATGTCAAGAAAAGATTTACATAGGTTCTTTATAGGTATTGTTCTCCCATCAATTATTGCTATTGCTCTGTTTATAACTTCAATTTTTATCTTGATTCTTCCAGCTTTCGAAAGAAATATAATGGAAGGAAAAAAGGAGATGATTAGCGAATTAACGAATACCGTTTCGAGTTTATTAGATGAATACAATCAAGAGTTTCTAAATCATAGTTTCACGAAAGAGGAAGCACAAAAATTGGCTGCATACAGGATTGAGCAAATCAGGTATGGAAAAGAAAACAAAGATTATTTCTGGATAATTGATGAAAGTCCTTCTATGATTATGCATCCTTATAGAAAGGAGTTAATAGGCAAAGATTTAACTACTTACAAAGACCCCGAAGGAAAAAGAATGTTTGTGGAGGCCGCTAAACAAGTCAAATTAAATGGCCACGGATTTATTGATTATATGTGGCAATGGAAGGATGATTCAACTCGAATTGTACCAAAATTATCTTATGTAAACGGTTACCAGGAGTGGGGGTGGATAGTTGGAACGGGAATTTATCTAGAGGATGTTAAACAAGAGATTAAAGTATTGAAAAATCGTTTGCTTAGAATATCCTTATTTATTATTTTTATAATCAGCATTCTATTAATCTATATTATTCGGCAGAGCCTAAATATTGAGAAAAAAAGAAAAAAAGCGGAATCCAATCTTTTATTATCGAATCAAAAATACAAATCATTAGTTGCTGCCTCCAATGAAGGAACGCTTATGATTTTGAATGATCGTATTATCTTTTCAAATATTAAATTCTGTAATATAAGTGGATATGATTCTAATCAATTAGCAAAACTTAATTTTGAAGATATTTTCGATGCGGATTGGAAATTGCTTATTTCTTCTTTTGATGATCCTAAAAAATCTCATTCACTCGAAACTCAGCTAAAATGTCTTGATGGAAACGAGAAAGAAGTTATCATTTCTGTTTCAAAAATAAAATACGCCGAAGATCAAGGTTATATTATCATTGCTAAAGAAGTCACTCATCAAAAACAGATTGTAAAGGAAACTGAAAATCTGAAACAAGAGCTTCAAACATCTCTTTTATTGATGAATCAACCACTTAAATCTCACATTAAGGAGTTGATCAAATGTTCAGTGGACACTAGCATTAATGAGGCCGTTATGCTAATGACCAGAAAGAAGAGAAATGTCATTTTTGTGCATAAGGATAATGAGATTATAGGAGCAATTAATAATAACGATCTAAAAAAACGTGTAATAGCCCAAAATCTCGATACACAGAAATCAGTGACGGAAATAATGACTTCACCGGTTATTTCTATCTCTGAAAATGCTCTTCTATACGAAGCCGTATTGCTTTTGAAGCGTAATAACATTACTCATTTGGCCATAAAAAACCAGGAAGATGAAATAAATGGAGTTATTAGCTATGTGGCCATTATCAGTATGCAGCAAAATTTTGTAAGTTATTTGATAAAAGAGATAGAGATTGCTGAAAATATTTCACAATTGGCAAAAATTCAGAAAAAGATTACGGTTATTGTTAATACGCTCATCGAAAGTGGTGACAAAACCCATAATATAACCCGAATCATAAGTTCAGTTGCAGATGCTATTGTTAATCGGATTATTGATTTAGTAATTGAAGAACAGGGCAAACCTCCTTGCAAATTTGCTTTTATGGTGATGGGCAGCGAAGGAAGAATGGAGCAGACTTTGTCTACCGACCAGGACAATGCCATTGTTTTCGAAGAGCAAGTTGGAGATAAATTGGCTAGTGCCTACATCTATTTTCTACAACTAGGACAGGAGGTAAGTCATAAACTCAATGAGGTTGGCTATCGATTTTGTGAAGGAGATATCATGGCTCAAAACCCAAAATGGACTCAACCCCTTTCAATATGGAAGAAATATTTTACACGGTGGATTAATACAAGAGATCCGCAGAGTATCCTGGATGCCTGTATCTTTTTTGATTTCCGCTTTGTTTATGGAACAAAATCCTTAATAGATGATTTACGAGAGGATATTAACAGAGCCATTGTTGACGATGAATCCATTTTCTTTTATCATTTGGCTCAACCCATACTTACTTATAAACCACCTGTAAATTTATTTGGAAAAATAATAGGAGCCAAACCTTCGAGTGAGCATATTCTTATAGATGTAAAAAAAATATTATTGCCGATAACTGATTTTGCTAGGCTCTATGCTCTTCGAAATAAGATAAACGAAACCAATACATTAACCAGAATAAAACAACTCTATCTTAAAAAGTATATACGCAAACCGATGTACGACGATTTAGTTTTGGCTTACAATTATTTGATGTATATCAGATTGCGATCTCAAACAGTAAAGATTTTACAAAACGAAGCCCCTGATAACCTTATCAATATGGAAGATCTAACACATATAGAAATTGCAACCATCAAGAAATTCTTCGAAGAAATTAGTCTTCTTCAAAGTAAGTTAAGCTTTGATTTTAAAGGTTCTATGTAGACAATACGCCTCACTGTTATATCGATTTGTTAAATAAATCTAAAAATCGTGTTTTATTTCGTAACATTTCTGATGTTTGTACATCAAACAAAAATATATTCAAACAAAATTCAACTATGAAAACATTAAGATTATTATTTATTGCATTGGTCCTTAGCGCATCAGCTCAGGTAAGTGCACAAACAGCTGATGAAATTCTAGCCAACTATTTTGAAAATACTGGTGGAGTTGAAGCCTGGCAAAGCCTCGAAGGCATGCAAATGAGTGCTAAAATCAATCAGGGAGGAATGGAAATTCCTTTGGAAATTGTCTCTTTAAAGAGTGGCAAGCAAATGACTACCATAAATTTTCAGGGAAAACAGATTAAGCAAGGTGTTTTCAATGGGGAAGTATTGTGGAGCACTAATTTTATGACTCAAAAAGCAGAAAAAGGTGATCAAGAAACAACTGATAATATGAAACGTCAGATGAATGATTTTCCAGATCCTTTTTTGAATTACCAAAAAAATGGCTATTCAGTTGAATTAGTTGGTACGGAAACTATTGATGGAGCTGAAACTTTTAAAATAAAACTTACTAAAACGCCTGTTTTAGTCGATGGTATAGAAGAAGAGAATGTTTCGTTCTATTTCTTTGATACTGAAAACTTTGTACCACTTGTTGTTCAATCCGAAATTAAAGCAGGTCCTATGAAAGGACAAGTTTCAGAAGTTAAAATGAGTGATTATCAGGAAATAGGTGATGTTATCTTGCCTTATTCTTTAACTCAGGGATTGAAAGGTCAGCCTGGTCAGGTCATCGCCATCGATAAAATTGAATTAAACCCTCAAATTGATGATAAGGAATTTGAATTTCCTGAAGAAGAAACTGTTGAGAATCCCGAAGCGGAAATAAAATAATTTTACATTAAATCCTCAATAAGAAATTATTGGGGATTTTTGTTTATAAACAAAAACATAAATAAAATGAAAAATTTATTTATTGCAATTGTATTGAGCATCACTATTTTACCCTTTGGTTCCAATGCTCAAAACACAGAAATAATTAGTGCTAAAGGACTTTTTGGTAGTCTTACTGCACGGCATATTGGACCAGCTCTTATGAGTGGTCGTATTAACGATATGGAAGTCCATCCAACAAATCCACGGATTATTTATACCGGGACAGCAGGTGGTGGAGTTTGGAAATCGAATGATGCAGGAACAACTTTTAACCCAATCTTCGACGAATATTGTCAATCGATTGGTGTCGTAACAATCGATCCGAACGATCCTGACAATACAATCTATGTTGGCACGGGAGAAACCTGGCCCAGAAATAGTGTATCTGTAGGAGATGGATTGTATCGCTCCAAAGATGGAGGCTCTAACTGGCAAAAATTAGGTTTTGAAAAGTCAGAACGCATTGCAAATGTGATTATTAACCCTGATAATTCAAACGAGATTTATGTTGCTGTTTTAGGTGCTCTGTGGTCAGATAGTGAAGAGAGAGGTGTTTTTAAAACAAATGATGGTGGTGCAAGCTGGGAAAAGGTTCTTTATGTAAATCAAAAGACCGGATGTGCAGATTTAGCTATTGATCCTTCAAATCCAAATATTCTCTATGCATCCATGTGGGAATTTAGAAGAACAGCCTGGTCATTTGAATCAGGAGGCGATTATAGTGCGCTCTATAAATCTATTGATGCCGGAAAAACCTGGAATAAAATCCACAATGGCTTCCCTAAAGGCCAGCTTGGTCGCTTAGCCATTGCCGTAGCACCTTCTAACCCAAATGTTTTATATACGGTTATAGAAGCAGAGGAAGACCTTAGAAAAGGATTATATAGAAGCGATGATGCTGGCGAGAATTGGAATCAGTTAAACAATGATTTCGGTATCACTGTACGCCCATTTTATTTTTCTCGATTGGTTGTTGATCCTAAAAATGAAGATATTGTTGTAAAAGCGGGTTTAAGTGGATCCATATCTAAAGATGGTGGAAAAACATTTAGAAGTTTGGGAAGAATGCATAGTGATATCCATGATATCGCCTTTGACATTAAAGATTCTGATCGCATTTATGCAGGTACCGATGGAGGAGTGTATCGCTCTTGGAATGGTGGAACAACTATGGAAATTGTTGAAAATCTTCCTTTGTCGCAATTCTACTTTGTAAGTGTTGATAATGCTGAACCCTATAATATTTACGGAGGATTACAAGATAATGGTTCTTGGTATGGTCCATCTTCATCCGACGGTGGAATAGAAGCAAGAGACTGGAATTCAGTTGGTGGAGGCGATGGCTTTAGAGTTTTAAGGCATCCAACTAAAAATATCATTTATTCCGAAATGCAGGGCGCTGCAAACGTTTGGCGATATGATGTAGATCATAAATTGGTTAAAACCATTCAACCATTACCTGTAAAAGGAAATCCAAAATTACGTTTTAATTGGAATGCTCCAATGGCTATCAGTACACATCAGCCCGACCGTTTTTATATGGGAAGTCAGTTTTTGCATAAATCAGAAGATATGGGAGATACCTGGACAATAATTTCTCCAGATTTAACCACGAATGATAAAAGCAAGCAAGAACAAGAAAATTCAGGTGGATTATCTGTTGATAATTCAGGTGCTGAAAATCACACCACTATCTTTAGCATTGCAGAATCTAGCCTCGATGAAAATATTATATGGGTGGGAACCGATGATGGTAATGTTCAATTGACTACCAATGGTGGTAAATCATGGACAAACACATCAGCCGAAATTGCAGGATTACCAAAAAATACCTGGGTATACCATATCGAAGCAAGTGTGCATGATAAAGCAACGGCTTATGCTGTTTTTGAAGGACATACTTCAGGAGATATGAAGCCTTATACCTATAAAACTACTGACTTTGGAAAAACATGGACAAGTATAATCACTGCCGATGTTAAAGGTTTTGTAAGGAATATTCAAGAAGATTATGTTAATCCTGATCTACTATTCATAGGTACTGAATTTGGTTTATTTATCACCATTGATGGCGGTAATAGTTGGGCAAAGTTCACTAATAATATGCCTGCTGTAGCAGTTCATTATATAGAAATGCATGCCGGTACCAATGATTTAGTCTTAGGAACACACGGCCGCGGTGTAATTATAATCGATGATATATCTCCATTAAGAGAAATAAACAAAGATGTTCTTGCTGAGAAATTGCATTTCTTTGAAAGTAAAGCTACAGTTATGAGAGATCAAAGTGGCTTTGGTGGTAGTTTTGGAACAGAAACCCAATTTAGGGGATCCAATCCAAGTAGAGCGGTACAAATTAAATATTTACTTCCTAAACGTCATACTTTTGGTAAAATGACTTTTAAAGTTCAGGATATGGATGGAAATGTGATATCAACACTTGGAGCTGGAAAATCAAAAGGGATTAACATTGTAGAGTGGTATTATACCATGAAACAGCCTAAAGTGGCCAAGGGTAAAACATTTAGTTTTGGCGGATTTACTTCTCCAAGAGTTAAGGCAGGTAAATATAAAGCTGTGATAACAAAAGGGAAAGAGACTTACGAACATATTTTTGAAGTAGTTTACGATAAACATGCGGGGCTCTCTGCTCAAGAAAGAGAACTAAAACATGAGATTACGATGAAAATGTACGATATGTCTCAAGAATTAGCCTATATGGTGTATGAGCTAGACGCTATTCTGGAAGCAAGCAAAGACAATAAGAAACTGTTTAAAGCTCTTAATACACTGAAAGAAAGCTTAGTAATAACAACAGGTGATAATTATGTTGGATCTGCTGAGCCGCAATTGAGAGAGAAAATGACTGATTTATATGCAAAAATTGCTGGTAGTTATGATAAACCCACAAATAACGAATTAGGCAGTATGCATATTATCGAAGATCGCTATGTGAAAGCAAAGAAAGACTTTGCGAAACTCAAGAAGAAATCTGAATATGAAGAACTAACATTGAAGACTTATGAAGAGTTTATCAATGAATAAATTGATAAAAAGCCGATTGAAAGATCGGCTTTTTTTTATGATTTTTAGAATTGAAATGAAATAGATTTGACACATTTGCATTTGTATTTGAAATATCTTTGCATTTAATAAAATCAGTTAATTTTACATTCCAATAAAACCTCAATGGCGAAAGAAAGAGTTAAAGACATCAGTGGTGTTATTATGGCTGGAGGGAAATGCACTCGGTATAATGGAAAAAACAAAGCCTTTCTCAAAATTCATCACCAGACTTTCTACGAGAAGACTGTACAAATACT
>CAYPOW010000009.1:0-2630 GCA_964412145.1 uncultured Draconibacterium sp. | reverse complement strand
GAAAAACCCGATATTTTGATTCCGAAGATTAACAATAATATTGAACCTCTATTAGCTATCTATTCAATTCGTATTTTGAAAAATTTAGATAACTATTTAAAGACTACTACAAATTTTTCAGTTAGAAGTTTTATTAAGATGATGAATTCCCAATATTTTGAGTTAAACGCATCGGATATTAATAAGCAAGCATTTATTAATATCAATTCGCCGGAAGATTATGAGAAATATATTGGACTAATCTAAATGAGAAACTCATATTTGATTTGTATTTATGCAGCTATTAAAAATGAGCGAGCAAATTAAAGCAAGTGGTTATAATTGTGGTAAATCAATAAATGAATAAAAATGAGTACAGAAATTAATAAACCAAATAATTTTTTATTATACACTTCTAGTGAGGGAGCTGTCAAAGTAGATGTTTTATTAAAAGGTGAAAGCATTTGGTTAACCATTAACCAATTAGCAACACTTTTTGATATTGATAAAAGTGGGATTTCCAGACACATTAAAAACATTTATGAAACAGGAGAATTACATGAAAAAGCAACTGTTGCAAAAATTGCAACAGTTCAAACAGAGGGAAATAGAAATGTAAGTAGAGATTTAGATTTTTATAACCTCGATATGATAATTTCTGTTGGTTATCGAGTAAATTCTATTAGAGGTACTCATTTTCGTATTTGGGCAACCCAACAATTAAAAGAATTGATTGTAAAAGGTTTTGTGTTGGATAATGAAAAACTAAAAAATCCTGACAATCCTTTTGGTAAAGATTATTTTAATGAATTACTCGAACAGATTAGAGACATTCGATCGAGCGAAAAGCGTTTTTACCGAAAAATTACTGACATCTATGCCTTGGCAGTAGATTACAATCCAAAAGCAGAAGAAACCATTGAGTTTTTTAAAATAGTACAAAACAAGCTATTGTTTGCAGCTTCAGGAAATACCGCTGCCGAAATTATTCAGTTAAGAAGTGATGATACAAAAGAAAATATGGGACTGACTACTTGGAAAGGTGATAAGGTTAGAAAAGGAGATGTTACCATATCAAAAAACTACTTAAATAAAAATGAGTTAGATGTTTTAAATAGAATAGTAACGATGTACCTTGATTATGCTGAATTACAAGCAATGAACCATCGACAAATGTTTACAAAAGATTGGCGAGAGAAATTGGACTCATTTTTACAGTTTAATAATCAGGAAATATTAACGAATGCAGGTACTGTAACAAAAGAAATAGCCGATAATTTAGCTATTGAAAAATATGAGCAATACAATAAAGCGAGATTAATAGAAGATAGTACAAAAGAAAATGACTTTGATAAAGCGATTAAAAAATTAAAGAAATAGAATGGAAAATCAATCTCAAATAAAATGCCCTAATTGTGGAACTTCAATAGATGTACAAAATATATTGGCTCATCAATTAGAAGATGAAATCAAACAAAAATATCAAGCTCATATTGCTGAAGAGAAGAAGAAATATGAATCAGCAGAAGAGAGGCTAAAACAAGAAAAATTAGCTTTTGAAGAAAAGAAAAAACAAGAGAATGAATTGTTTCAAGAGCGTTTTGATAAAAAGCTGAAAGAAGAGAAAGGTATATTAGAAGATAAACTAAAAGTTAAAATTCTTGAAGAACAATCGGAGCAATTTAATGATTTACAGAAGGAACTAAATGAGAAATCTGAACAAATTAAAGAGCTTAATCGAACCAAAGCTGAAATTGAGAAACTCAAAAGAGAAAAATCTGAACTAAAAGAAGCTGTTGAAGCAGAAGCCCAAAAGAAGCTAAATGAAACGCTAATTTCTGAAAAAGAGAAAATCAGAAAATCTGAAGAAGAAAAAAACGAATTGCGTTTCAAAGAAATGCAGATGCAATTGGAAGCACAAAAAAAGCTTACCGAAGAAATGAAACGTAAGCAAGAGCAAGGTTCTATGCAATTGCAGGGAGAAGTTCAAGAATTGGCAATAGAAGAATGGTTAGCAGCACAATTTCCACTAGATACAATCGAAGAAATCAAAAAAGGCGCAAGGGGAGGAGATTGTATTCAAATTGTAAATACAAGGTCTGTTCAAAATTGCGGAATGATATATTACGAAAGTAAACGCACTAAAGATTTTCAACCTGCTTGGATTGAAAAATTCAAAGCGGATATAAGAGAGAAAGGAGCAAATATTGGTGTTTTAGTAACAGAAGTAATGCCCTCTGATATGGACAGAATGGGTTCAAAAGACGGAATATGGATTTGCAATTATGATGAGTTTAAAGGATTGTGTGCAGTATTACGGGATTCTATTGTTCAATTGAGTATGGCAGTGAGTTCACAGGAAAACAAAGGCGATAAAATGCACATGCTTTACGACTATTTAACGAGCAATACTTTTCGTTTGCAAGTAGAAGCTATAGTGGAAGGCTTTACCTCTATGAAAACAGCTTTGGATAAAGAAAAAAATGCAATGCAACGCATTTGGAAAGAGAGAGAAAAGCAAATTGATAAAGTAACTGCTATTACTATTGATATGTACGGTTCTATAAAAGGAATTGCAGGAAACGCAATACAATCAGTAAAAGCATTAGAGTTACCCGGAACAGATGAGGATGAAAACGAACAAAATCAAC
>CAYPOW010000008.1:0-29787 GCA_964412145.1 uncultured Draconibacterium sp. | reverse complement strand
GAACTGGCAATATAACTTTTAACCTTCTTTATTAATATTTCCTCATCACCCTTGTTAAATTTTGTGCGTATAGGGACATAAAATAAGGGTAACTCTTTGATTAGGTTAATTCTACTGCAATCTATCAATCGCATTACATCTTTTTCTGTGGTTACAATTATCTTATTTTTACTAAAAATATCATCATACACTTTTAAAACACGATAAATATCTTTTTCATTAAAAATATGATGATCATGAAAGGTCAAAACAGTCAAATCCGAGCAAAACTGTCGGAGATGGTATTGCAAAGGATAATTATCAGCTATTCCTGTAAACAAAACAATATGGCTATAATGTGTTTTCAGCTTCCACTTATTGGATGGAAAAACGGGCGTTAATCTCTCTGATTCTATTTTGGAAAAAAGTAATGTTTGACTTTTTTCCAAATTTAATTCTCCTTCAATTCTTCTCCTAGTAATAGGCGATAAAACAATCGGTGTTTTTGTAACAATAACTATATCAGCTCTTTTGGCTCCATGGCTTAATTCTCTTAAACTACCGGAAGGAAAAACATAATCATCTGTGTACAACTTATAAAAATCGGTTAAAAGTATACTAAGCCCTGCCTTTATAAAGCGATGTTGAAAAGCATCATCGAGTAAGATTAAGTCTAAATCTGGTGCTGCTTGCACCAATTTTTCCACGCCTAAATTTCTATTTTCGGAAACAGCTACCGCAACATTTTTAAATTTCCGAAAATACTGCATCGATTCATCGCCAATGGTCTTTGCACTAGCATTAATATCGGCAAGGATGAATCCCTTCGTTTTTCTTCCATAGCCTCTACTTAAAGTAGCTATTTTGAAATCATTTTGAAGCAATCGAATAAGGTGCTCGGTTAAAGGCGTTTTACCGGTACCTCCCATACTTAAATTACCTACAGAAATTAATGGAATTGCATGCTTTTTCTCGATTAGAATTCCCCAATCGAAAAGCATATTCCTACACCAAGTAATAAAACCATAGAGTAGAGCAAATGGTGACAAAAGCAAACCGTAAAAACTCAAAGTCTAAAAATTTTAAAAAGCGCAGAATAACATCAAAAGTTTATACGGCACCTACACATTTTTGTTACATAAATATTTTTTTAAACAGATGTGTTGTATTTTTGTAGGAAATAAATCTAAATACACTATGAATCTTAAAGATCTTTGTGATTCTCTGGAAATAATTGCTCCTCTCCAACTGCAGGAAAACTATGATAACAGTGGCCTGTTGATTGGCGATAAATACAAAATTATTTCAAAAGCCATTGTAAGTCTTGATGTAACAGAAGATGTTCTGAATGAGGCAATTAAAGAAAATGCGGATGTCATTATTTCACATCACCCCCTCATTTTTAAACCTTTAAAAAAAATAACAGGCTCAAATATGGTAGAACGCATTGTTGAGAAAGCCATTAAAAACAATATAGCGATTTACGCCATTCACACAAATTTAGACAATGTTTATACTGGCGTAAACCACCTGTTAGCGAGGCAATTAGAACTAGATAATCTCAAAATATTAGAACCAAAGCCTGAAACTCTGAAAAAACTAATGGTTTATGTTCCAAATACCCATCTGGATATTTTACGAAATGCATTATTTGCAATTGGTGCCGGGAATATTGGAAATTATGATTCTTGTAGTTTTCAATCGGAAGGGACCGGCTCTTTTCGTGCTCTTGCAGGTAGTAATCCATATGTGGGAAAAACAAATCAGCTTCACTTTGAATCTGAAACAAAACTTGAAATGATTTTTCCGGCTTATTTGAGAACAAAACTAATTCAAACGCTTCGAAGCAATCATCCATACGAAGAACCAGCCTTTGATATTTTTGCGCTGGAAAACGAATGGGGAAAAACGGGAGCAGGAATGATTGGATTTTTAAAAAAGCCTATGGAGGAAATAAATTTTCTAAATCATATTAAAAATAAAATAGGCTTAGCTTGCGTGCGCCACAGTCCGCTTATTGGCAAATCTGTTCAAAAAATTGCTTTGTGTGGTGGTAGCGGAAGCTTTCTTATCGAAACGGCGAAAAAGGCTGGGGCAGATGTTTTCATAACAGCAGATATTAAATATCATGATTTTTTTGATGCTGATAATCGCATCCTAATTGCAGATATAGGGCATTATGAAAGTGAACAATTTACAAAACAATTTTTAGTTGATTATCTAAACGAAAAATTTCCTAACTTTGCAGTCCGAATTTCGGAACGTAATACAAACGTCGTTAATTACTTATAGAATAATATAATTCGAAAAAACATGGCAAAGAAAAAGGCGGAAGTTATAGTGGAAGCACCACCAGTTATCCAGTATAAAAAATCTGAAGATGAACTGTCAAACGAAAAGCGTTTAAATGCGCTATTCACTTTACAACAAATTGATTCTCAGATAGATAAAATCAGAATTATTCGTGGAGAACTCCCTTTGGAAGTTCAAGATTTGGAAGATGAAGTAGCAGGATTAGAAACACGTATCGATAATTATATCCAGGAAACTTCTCAACTCGAACGTCAAATTGCTGATAAAAAAGCTCAAATTTCCGACAGTCAGGAATTAATAAAAAAATACGAAGAGCAGCAAATGAACGTTCGCAATAATCGCGAATACGACTCTTTGTCTAAAGAACTTGAGTTTCAAAACCTGGAAATTCAGTTGTCTGACAAAAGGATAAAAGAATATACTATCGATTTAGACACACGTAAAGAGGAAATTGCTAAAGCGACTCTAATTATTAATGAGCGTAAAAGTGATCTGGAAATTAAAGTGGCCGAATTAAACGATATTATCGAAGAAACTAAAAAAGAAGAAATTGAAATGATTGAAAAATCGGCTCATCTGGAAGCGTTAATCGATCCTCGTCTGCTAACTGCCTACAAACGTATTCGCACAAATGCCCGCAATGGTTTAGCGGTTGTTCAAATTGAGCGTGAGTCTTGCGGTGGATGTTTTAACAAAATTCCACCTCAGCATCAGCTAGATATTAAAATGCATAAAAAAATAATCGTTTGTGAATATTGCGGCCGAATTTTAATAGATTCGGAATTTGCAGAGCAAGTTCATATCAACTAACATACTAAGAGGCTTTAAAGCCTCTTTTTTTTGCTTTATTTTTATCGTTGAAATTAATACCTTTGAAAAAAAGCTTGACAAATGAATATTTTTATCACAGGCGCAACGGATGGAATAGGCAAACAAGCGGCACTGGAGCTGGCTCAAATGGGACACCATCTTTTTATCCATGGCCGAAATGAACAGCGACTTTTGGAAACAAAAAACTGGATACTATCACAAAATCCAAAGGCTGAAATCAAAACCTACAGAGCCGATTTTGCCTCCTTACATGAAATAAAAAATATGGCCGATGTTTTTCTTTCCAAAAGCATAACTTTAGACGTTCTAATAAATAATGCAGGTGTATTTGAAAAAAATCTCGTCTATTCTTCCGATGGATTTGAACGTACTTTTGCTATCAATCATTTGGCTCATTTCTATTTAACGCACTTGTTTCTTCCACTATTAATTTCGCAACCCTCAGCCAGAATAATAAATGTTGCCAGCATGGCACAAGCCACAACAATCGATTTTAATTCTTTAAACGCAGAAACTGGTTACAATCGGTATGATGCGTATGCCCTTTCTAAGCTTTGCAATATTCTGTTTACTTTTAAATTGGCAAGAGAATTAAAAGAGAAGTCGATAAGTGTAAACGCTTTACATCCAGGAGAAATTAGCACAAAAATATTACGTGAGGGCTGGGGAATGAGCGGAAGCAGCTGTCATACAGGAGCTTCAACCATCTTATTTTTAGCGACATCAAATGAGGGAATACAAAATACCGGACATTATTACGTAAACAAACGAAAATCACAGGCTTCCAGTGTAGCTTATAATTTGGAAAACCAGGATATGCTTTGGGAATTAAGTTTAGGCATGTGCAATTTTAAGTAAAAAGCTCCAATTCCTTTTCAAAAAGTTTATTCATCACAAGAGCAACTGCTCCTAAAAGTTTTACTTTTCCTTCAAGAGAAGAGGCGATTATTTCCGTATCCTTTTTAATTCTGTGAATAGTGTATTTATTTAAACTCTGTTGAATAGGATCCAGTAAAAAATGTTTGGCTCCTGCCACTCTCCCACCAATAATGATAATTTCAGGATTAAAAATATGTATTATTCCAGCAATACCCTTACCCAAATAAGCTCCTGCTTGACTAATCAGATCAATGGCAAAAGCATCTCCATTTTCCAAAGCTTCTATAATAGTCGACACATGAATATCGTCTAAATTACCATCAACCATTTCATCAATAATACTTTGCTTTCCACTTGCAATTCCTTCTTGAGCAAAATGAATGAGAGCAGTACCTGAAGCTACTGTTTCTAAACAACCTCTTTTTCCACAAGTACACAACAATCCATCATCTACAACATTTATATGACCAAACTCACCTGCAAACCCACTCTTCCCTTCGTAAATTTTTCCATTCACAATCATCCCCATTCCAATCCCATCGCAAATATTAATGCAAAGCGCATTTTCTTTGTTTTGAGCGGCACCAAATAATTGCTCACCAAGCGCCATCACTCGCGAATCATTGCCAGCAAATGTTGGCAAATCGTAGCGCTTTCTAAATGTTTCCTCCAGACTTAATCCATCTATAAGTATATCGCTAAACGTTTTGCCTGTTTTTGCTTCAATCAATCCAGGTAGAGAAATACCAATCCCCAAAAATTGATTTTTATCAAAGTTTAAATCTTCCAATAATTTGTCGAGACGAACAAATATTTCATCAAATACAAGCCCCTTCTTTTTAACATTATCGAAATAAGTAATGATTTTTGATACCGATTCGTTTTGCAAATTGAAAACCCCTATTTGAATCATTCGGCAGTCAATATCAATGCTGATAATGTACTTGGCATTGGGATTTATACCATACATTATGGGTCTTCGTCCACCAATAGACAAACCTTCTCCAATTTCCTGTACTATGCCTAATTCAATTAATTCTACAATCAATTTATTAATTGTGGGCGCACTCATATTAATTAATTTGGCCAATTCAGGATTGGAGGCTTGTTTATTACGGTATAAATATTCAATAATATAGCTTTGTTGGCGAATTCTTTTTAAATCGGTATTGGAACCGTTATGCTTTGTATCATTTTGTCTTAGGAAATTATTCATAAATTCCTCTCGCTTTTTAATAAGAAGCTAAAATAAATAAAATATTTTAGAAAGTTTGGTCTATTTCAAAAAACCGAGTCCTAATTCGTGTTTTCTATAAAAAGAAGAACATTAAGACTGACTGAAACTGCTAACCCCTATGTATGGCGGCTTATGAGTTAATTATTGTTAATATTGTACTTCTAAATTTTTTGCACCGTATTTAAAGTTTAAATTTGCCAATAAATTTTTAGCAAACAATTCATTTGTAGCTAATTATAAATAAACAAAAGATGAGGGTTGGTATTTTCGGGAAAGCGCTAAGTGATCCCAGCTGTCCGTTTTTAATTGAATTGATTACTACCCTAAATAAGGCTGGTTTCAAAGCATTTTTCTATGCACCTTTTGCAGATGAAATAAAAGGTAAAATCGATTTAAGTGATTACCAAACTTTCAACAGCGCGGAGGATGCCCCCGAAAAACTAGACTATATTATTTCTCTTGGCGGCGATGGGAATATGTTAAATACAGTAGCAATGGTTCATGATTCCGGTCTTCCAATTTTAGGAATAAATATGGGAAGGCTCGGATTTTTATCCAGCGTTAACAGAGAGCAAATTAATAAAGCCGTTCTTGCTTTAAAAAATGGAGAATTTAAAATTGAAACCAGAAGCTTATTGCGTTTAAGCTCACATGCCAAGCTTTTTAACAACAAAAATTTTGCCTTAAACGAAGTTACTGTTTATAAACAGCAACCCAATTCGATGGTTTCTATTGATGTTTATATTGATGGCGAATTTTTAAACTCTTACTGGGCTGATGGACTAATTGTTGCAACACCTACCGGTTCTACTGCCTATTCATTAAGTACGGGAGGACCCATTATTTCTCCTGATGCCAATAATATTATTATTACCCCAATTGCCCCTCACAATTTATCGGTACGCCCACTCGTTATTTCAGATGACAAGAAAGTACGGTTGAAAGTAAATGGGCGTGACGATAGTTTTTTCGTGAGTCTCGATGCCAGAACACAGAGTTTTGATTCGGCGGAAGAGTTATTTATTGAGAAAGAAGATTTTAAAATCAATCTGATTCGCTTACTAGACGAAAACTTTTTCTCAACCATTCGTGCAAAATTATTATGGGGAATTGATAAAAGAAATTAATATGAAAAAGGCAACTAATAAAACTATTGTAAGAGAAGGAAATGCAAGTTTATTGTTTTTTGTGGTTCTGCTTTTCATCTCATTTAACTTAAAAGCTCAAACCTGGGAGGCAGGTCCTTTTATTGGCGCTGCTTATTATTTAGGCGATCTTAACCCAGACAAACATTTTACAGATAGCAACTTAGCCTATGGTGGCGTGCTTAAATACAATATAAATAAACGTATAACTATTGGTTTGGCTGCAAGTCAGGCTAATATTAAATCAGATGCAACAGCGTTTAATGCCGACAATCCTAATTCTACCACTACACCAAATCTTGCAATTACACTGAATGAGTTGGCTTTGATGGGCGAGATGAACTTTTTCCCTTATATTCAGGGTGACAGTAGAAATTTTTGGACGCCTTATGTATTTGGTGGAGTTGCAACTTATGTTTCTGATAATATAAATTCTTATAGTTTACCCTTTGGATTTGGTCTAAAAGTGAGCCCTGTTAACAAAGTGAGTCTGAACTTATTTTGGGGAGCTCGAAAAACGTATACTGATAAATTAGATGGTGTCTATCCAGATAATATCAATAGTCCAAACCCTATTAACTATGAGGGATATAATTACGATTGGTATATTTTTTACGGATTAAATATTACTTTTGCCTTCCGATTGAGAAAAGATGATGGTTGCCGAAATTTAAAATACTGATAGTTTTATTGATTATACTAAATTTGCGCGATGAATTTTAAAGAGCAGATCGATACAAAACATTTACCTAAGCATGTTGCCATTATTATGGATGGCAATGGCCGATGGGCAAAAGAGCGTGGAAAATTGCGCGTTTTTGGTCACGAAAATGGAGTCACTGCTGTACGAGATACTATTGAAGCTGCTGCTGAAATTGGAGTAAAATTTATCACTCTTTATGCTTTTTCCACCGAAAATTGGAATCGGCCAAAAAAAGAAGTGGATGCTTTAATGAATCTTTTAGTTAAAACAATCAATAAAGAAACAGAAACTTTAAACGAAAATAAAATTCGCCTTCAGGCAATTGGTGATATAAAAAGCTTAAAGCCAGAAACATACAAAGAATTGCTAGGTGCTATTGGTAACACAGCCAATAACGATAGAATGACGTTAACCCTCGCTTTAAGCTATAGCTCACGATGGGAACTGGTTGATGCTATTAAACAACTTGCAGAAAAAGCGAAATTAGGAGAAATAAATCCAGCCGATATAGACAACGATACAATTAGTCAACACCTTTCAACTCATTTTATGCCCGACCCTGAGCTTCTAATTAGAACAAGTGGGGAGCAGCGAATCAGTAATTTCATGCTCTGGCAAATTGCCTATAGCGAATTGTATTTTTGTCCTAAATATTGGCCCGATTTCGGAAAAGAAGATTTTTACAAAGCCATTGTTGATTACCAAAATAGGGAAAGGCGATTTGGCAAAACAAGTGAACAGATAACTAAGTAAGCTAAGATGCAGATTAAGAATTATTTAACATACACGAAGAGAAATATTATTATCGCTTTCGTACTATTTATTTCCATTTTATGGATATCCCCTTCTATGGCACAAGAAAGTGGGTTAATAGATTTGGATTATGAAAAACCAAAATCCTATACTATTGAATCGATAGAAGTGAGCGGAATCGAATTCCTCGATGAAAATGCGCTGATTATTATTTCAGGTTTAAATATTGGGAAAAAAATTAATATCCCTGGCGATGATATTGCTATGGCGATTCGCAAGCTTTGGAAACAAGGTCTTTTTGAAGATATCAGCATCGGTATTATTGATATCCGTGATGACAATATTAGTCTGAATATTTCTTTAAAAGAACGGCCTCGCCTAGCGAGTTTCTCCTTTCAGGGAATTAATAAAAGCAATCAGGAAACACTTCGCGAAAAATCAAAACTAGTAAGCGGAGATGTAGTTACAGAAAACCTGATAATTCGTACCAAAGAAATTATTGAAGGTTACTTTGTAGATAAAGGCTTTTTTAATACCTCTGTAGATATTACAAGAAAACCTGATCCTAAACGCCCCAATAGCGTTCAACTCGAAATTAAAGTGAAGAAAAACAGTCGCATACGCATCGATGAAATCAATATTATTGGAAATCATGATGTTAAATCAGAACGTCTTAAATCTGCGCTGAAAGAAACCAAAGAAAAAGCCTTTATCAAACCCTTGAAACATGCAGGTGAACTTTTAGGGAACTTAACAAAAGATGCCCTAACTTTTAAATGGCCAAAAATGCGTACCGATTTTGGCGAATACTTAAAAAAGAGTTTTCGCTTAACTATTCTTAAATCATCCAAATTTGTTCCTGAAGTATTTGAAGACGACAAAGCTTTACTCATTGAAAAATACAACAAACTTGGCTATCGCGATGCAAAAATTATTGCAGATAGTGTTTACAGAAAGAAAGATAAAACAATGGCCATCGACATTCGTGTGGACGAAGGCAATAAATACTATTTCCGTAATATCAACTGGGTAGGAAATACTGTGTATTCTGATATCGACCTGGGGAATATTTTACAGCTTAGAAAAGGCGATCCATACAACAAAGAGCTTCTGGAAACAAACTTATCTTTTAATCAAAACGGACCGGATGTGAGTTCGATGTATTTAGACAATGGTTATTTGTTTTTTAATGTCGATCCTATTGAAGTACAAGTAGAAAATGATTCTATCGATTTAGAAATTCGAATTCGGGAAGGCGAACAAGCCTATCTGAAAAATATCATCATAAAAGGAAATACAAGAACAAACGACCACGTTATTGTGCGGGAGCTACGCACCAGACCAGGACAATTATTTAGCCGCGATGCCATAATCAGAACTCAACGCGAACTCGCGCAATTAAAATATTTCAATCCAGAAACACTTGATGTTCAAGTTCAACCAAATCCAATTGACAATACAGTGGACATTGTTTATACCGTTGAAGAAACATCCTCCGATCAGATTGAACTTTCAGGAGGATGGGGTTATGGTAGAATTATTGGAACTGTTGGTCTTTCGTTCAACAACTTTTCTATCCGAAATATTTTCAATAAAGAATCGTATCAGCCTATTCCGTCAGGTGACGGGCAAAAATTAAGTTTGCGTTTCCAAACCTATGGCGCAGGTTATATGAGCTATAGCGCTTCCTTTACCGAGCCCTGGCTTGGAGGAAAACGTCCAAATGCACTAAGTGTTTCTGTATATCATTCAAAATACTCACAAATAACATCTTACGATGCAGATGTTATCCCAACCAATACTTTTTCTATTAACGGACTTACTGTTGGTATTGGACGTAGACTGACATGGCCAGATGACTTTTTCCAGATGTATATGGGCATTAATTTGCAACAATACGATTTGCACAATTACAATATTTTTAGTTTTGGTGATGGAACAGGGCAATTCAACAATTTTAACTATACGCTAACCATTAACCGCAATTCAACAGATCAGCCTATTTATCCTCGTGGGGGATCAGATGTTGGATTAACCGTTGAATTAACACCTCCTTATTCTGCCTTTGGCAATCAGGATTATGCTACAATGGGCGATGAAGAAAAGTACAAATGGGTTGAATATCATAAATGGAAGATAAAATCTAACTTCTTCTCTTCCATCGTAGGAGACCTGGTTCTTAGCACACGTGCTCAATTTGGATTTCTTGGCTATTATAACAAAGATATTGGGGTTACTCCTTTCGATCGCTTTTTCTTAGGAGGTGATGGTTTGTCGGGCTATAACAATATGGATGGTCGTGAACTCATTGCTCTACGTGGTTATTCAAATGAAAGCTTGACTCCCAATTACTCAAGCAATACCAATTTAGGTGGTGTGATTTATAATAAATTTACATTGGAAATGCGCTATCCATTATCGCTGAATCCGAGTGCCACCATTTATGTTATGGGTTATCTGGAAGGTGGTAATTCATGGGCAAGCTTTGCTGACTTTAGTCCATTCGAAATATACAAGACTGCTGGAATTGGAGTTAGGGTATTTTTACCAATGTTTGGTCTTTTGGGTCTGGATTGGGGCTATGGTTTCGACGATGTGCCTGGAATGCCTGATGCAGGAGGCGGACAATTCCATTTCTCTATCAACCAAAGTTTAGATTAAACTTGGCATAGTTTTGGAATACCTCTTTTTGTTAAGCATACGATTTGCTTTGAAAACTTAAAGTTCATTAAAAATTCAAGACATGAAAACTTCTAGAAAATTAAACATTGGCTTATTATTTGCCTTCTTGTTTGCAACAATTACAGTTGGATATGCTCAAAAATTCGCTTATGTTGACAGCGATTATATTTTGCAAAACATCCCTGAATATCAAGATGCCCAAAATCAATTAGATGGATTTGCCGAAGAATGGCAAGCTGATATTGAGAAAAAATTTAGCGAAATAGATGCGCTCTACCGTAAATATCAGGCCGATGCTGTTCTCCTTCCTGAAGATATGAAACGCAAACGCGAAGATGAAATCATCACAAAAGAACGTGATGTTAAAAAATTTCAGGAGCAAATATTTGGTCAGGAAGGCACACTATTTAAAAAACGCGAGGAGTTGATTCTCCCTATTCAGGAACGACTTTATACAGCCATAGAAAAAATTGCCACCCTGAAAAATTACGGCGTTATATTCGATAAAGCATCGGGGGCTAGTATGCTCTTTGCCGATCCAAAACTTGATATAAGTGATGAAGTACTAGAAGAGTTGGGCTATAGTTATAATACGCAGAAGAATAATTAATAAAAAATCTTAAAAATTCCCATTTATTTAATATAAAACAATAAATTTGCGCCCTATTGAAAGCCAAAACAGGCCAAAAATATAGCATCTTTGAAAAAAATAAACAAAATCAAATTTTAAAATAATGAAAAATATTCTAAAAGCCATTGTAATTATAGTGTTGTTTTTTGCTAGTGTTCAAGTGAACGCTCAAGCAAATGTTAAAATAGGTTATGTTGACTTTGCTCAAATTGTTAGCCTAATGCCTGGTCAAGATTCAATTAATCAGAAATTGCAAAAGCATGTTGCTTCTCTTGAGGGACAATTGAAAGCAATGCAAACTGAGTACGAAGCTAAACTTGGCGATTATCAAGCTACACAAGCTACTATGTCGCAAATTATTAAGCAGACTAAAGAAAAAGAAATCATGGATCTTCAGCAGCGCATCGAAGCTTTCAATCAACAAGCTCAGTATGAAATCCAAAACAAGCAAATGGAATTAACACAACCTTTAATTGATCGCATTCAAAACGCAATTAAAGCAGTTGGTAAAGAAAATGGATTCGCTTACATTTTAAATGGTAATGAGCAAATTATCCTTTATTCTGATGGCGGAATTAATGTAATGCCATTGGTTAAAAAGAAATTGGGGATTAACTAATAAGTTAAGAATCTGAAAAAAAAGTCGTCAATTCTAATTGGCGGCTTTTTTTATTTTACAACACTGGCTAATCACTCAAATATTAATTTCCTGCCGTATATTTGCACTTAATGGAAATAAAAGAGTATCAAAATACTATTTTTCACATTGATGATGAAAGTGCTTTTAACAATCTCTGCTTAAAAGTTTTTCATTATCAGTACAATCGAATTGATATTTACCGGCAATTTGTAAATACTTTGCCAATTAAATTGGAATCTATTGAACATTATTCACAAATTCCATTCCTACCCATATCCTTTTTTAAGACACACAAACTAATTTCAGGCAAAGCTCAATCCATATTTTATAGTAGTGGAACTACAGCACTTGCGCGAAGCAAACATTATGTTCGGGATTTAAAATTATACGAAAACTCTTTCTTCAGAAGCTTTGAACAGTTTTATGGAAAAGTAGAAGATTATTGTATTCTTGCTTTACTCCCATCTTATTTAGAAAATGAAAATTCTTCTTTGGTGTATATGGTCGATAAACTCATCGAAAAAAGCAAGAATAAAGAAAGTGGGTTTTATTTAAATGATATTCCTGCCCTAAGCCAAAAATTGCAAATCCTGGACAAACAAGGTCAAAAAATACTTTTGCTCGGCGTGTCTTATGCTTTGCTCGATTTGATTGATTATCAAACATTTGATTTGAATAATACATTGGTTATGGAAACTGGAGGCATGAAAGGAAGAAGAAAAGAAATGATACGCGAAGAACTTCATTACAAATTGGCAACAGGTTTTGGACTCGATACTATTCATTCGGAATATGGAATGACCGAACTACTTTCTCAGGCTTATTCCAATGGAAATGGCATTTTCAATTGTCCAAACTGGATGAAAATTATAATCCGCGATGTGAATGACCCGTTTGATATACTGCCAAATGGTCAGGGTGGTGGCATCAATATCATCGACCTTGCCAATATTTATTCCGTTTCTTTTATCGAAACAAAAGACCTTGGTAAAATGGAATCAGATGGTAATTTTAAAATTCTGGGAAGATTTGATGATAGCGATATCAGAGGTTGTAACTTGCTAATTACCTGATACAATTAAACTTCAGTTTTTTCGTTTTAAAAGGAAAACGAATTTTATTTTTGAAATGTAACCAATCATAAATGGCATCGTCTATTATACATCAAAAACATTTATTTGTAATTGGCGCTTTTTCATTCAGTTTGGCATATTTTTCGCTAAATTCAAATAAAAAACCAAAACAAATGCTAAAATTTCTTAATTTAGTAAACTGAAAGGAAACGCAAACTATGACCTCATATAAAATAAATCCATATCTGTTTTCAACTTTATTTCTAGCTATTGCTTTGAGCATAAGCACTGTCTTTGCTCAAAAAGTATGGACACTGGAAGATTGCATTAATTATGCCTTAGAAAACAACATACAAATTAAACAAAGCAAACTGCAAATAGAATCGGTTCAAGCCAATTTAAAGCAAAGTAAATTTGAATTCGCCCCTACCCTAAACGGGTCTTCATCATTGAGTTATACTTGGAGAGGTTCTGTAGACCCTACCAATACATTTATTAGCGATAATACGATGAGAGCCGATTTTGGAATGAATAGTGGCGTAACACTCTTTGGTGGTTTTCAAAAAATAAATACAGTAAAGCAAAATGAGTTGGCCTATACTTCCAGCCTTTTCGATTCAGAAAAAATGGAAAACGATATTGCTTTGCAACTCACTGGAGCTTATTTAAACATTCTTTTTAATCACGAAATGTTATTGGTTGCTCAAAATCAGGCAGAAATTACCAAACAACAAATAGAGAGAACACATAAGCTGGTAGATGCTGGAACTCTTCCAAAAGGTGATTTGCTTGAAATTGAAGCACAGGGACTTGTGGAAGAAGTAAATGTGATAAGGGCAGATAATAATTTAAGCCTTTCCTACCTCGATTTGCTTCAGATTTTAGATTTGTCGGCCAACGAAGAATTTGAAATTGAAACCCCTGATATCTCTATTAGCGAAGAACTATCAGTAATTCCTTCTGAGCAAGTATATGCCAATGCCGTAAACTTTATGCCCGAAATAAAAAGGGCAGAGCTTGATGTTTTGAGTGCAAACCGTAGTGTTCAAATTGCAAAAGGAGCTGCATATCCATCTTTATCTTTACGCGGAGGACTCGGTACCAGTTATTACGATTCAAAATTAATTGATTTTACTGATCCGAATCCACAAGTTATGGCTTTTTGGAATCAACTTTCTGACAATCTGAGCAAATATTTAACGCTCTCTTTAAACGTGCCCATTTTTAATGCCTATCAAACTACAACACGCATTAAACAAGCTGAAATAGTTAATATGAATAGCAAGTTCAATTTGGAACTAACTAAAAATACATTACGGAAAAGTATCGAACAAAAATATTTTGATGCAATTGCAGCATACAAAACATATCATGCTAGTAAAGCAACCGTAAAATCCCTTAAAGAATCGTTTAAATATACCGAAGAGAAATTTACTTTGGGAATGCTCAACTCTGTCGACTATAATTTGGCTAAATCAAGGTTAACCCAATCAGAATCTGAGTTGCTCAGAGCAAAATACGATTATATCTTCAAAACAAAAATTCTTGACTTCTATATGGGCGTTCCATTGAAGTTCTAAATCAAATCTTAATTGACAAAACTAAAAGAATGAATAAAAAGTTAATTTATTGGGCAGGTGGCGCTTTGGTTATATTAATCATCGTTTTAGCGGTTCTAAAGAAAAACGGAAAAATAGGTTCGCCTGATTCAACCAAAGTAACAGTTGAGCAAGTGCAAACTGCTACTATCATAGAAACGGTTACGGCCAACGGTAAAATTCAACCTGAAAAAGATATTAAAGTTAGTCCTTTTATTTCTGGCGAAGTAATAGAACTTACTGTTCTTGAAGGAGATATGGTCGAGAAAGGTCAACTATTGGCTAAAATAGACCCCGAGCAATATATTTCAGCTTACGAACGCGCTGAAGCAGGCCTTAATTCACAAAAAGCTGCCCGTGCAAATGCCAAAGCTAATCTTGCTCAGGCAAATGCAGAGTATATCAAAAACAAACTTGATTACGAAAGGAATGTGGCTCTTTGGGGAAAGCAAGTAATTTCGGATTCCGACATGGAAAAAATCAAATCAACATTTGATGTTTCCAAGGCTCGAGTGGATGCAGCAAAAGAATCTCTAAATTCTGCCGAATTCCAGGTAAAAAGCTCAGCAGCATCGCTTCGCGAAGCAAAAGAAAACTTAAGCCGAACTGCTGTTTATGCGCCTCAAACCGGTACTGTATCAAAACTAAATGTTGAACGTGGAGAACGCGTTCAGGGAGCTTCTCAGTTTTCGGCAGGAACAGAATTGATGCGAATTGCAAACCTCAACAATATGGAAGTAAATGTTGAAGTGAGTGAAAATGATATCGTCCGTGTTCATATGAATGACACTACGCTTATTGAAGTAGATGCATATCTTAACAGGATTTTCAAAGGCTTGGTAACAGAAATTGCTACTTCTGCCAATACTGTTGGAACGAGTGCTGATCAGGTTACAAATTTTGATGTAAAAATTAGAATTATAAGCGAATCCTATAAAGATTTAGTTCCTGAAAACAATCTTACCTACTCACCTTTCCGCCCTGGAATGTCAGCATCTGTTGATATTCAAACCAATACAGAACGTGATGTTCTTACTGTCCCAATTGCCGCAGTAACTACAAGAGCCGATACAACTGGCCGTTTACAATCTATCCGTGAAAAACGTGAAGAGAAAAAAGAAACTGAAGAAGGCAAAACAAGTTCTAAAAAAGTAATTAAAGAATATGTTTTCTTATTTGTGGATGGAAAAGCGGAAATGGTAGAAGTGAAAACAGGAATACAAAACAACGTTATCATTCAAATTCTAGAAGGGCTGGAAATAGATCAGGAAATTATTACAGGACCTTATACAGCAGTTTCTAAAACGCTTAAAAATCACGATTTGGTAGAAAAAACGGATAAGAAAGATTTATTTAAAGACGAAAAAAAGGATTAACCAATCTTTAGTCCATTTTCGATTTCAAAAGAAGGCTCCATTAAAATTACGGAGCCTTTTTTCGTATAGGCTCCCAGCACCAAACATTCAGATATAAAATCAGCAATTTGCTTTGGAGGAAAATTTATAACAGCAATTATCTGCTTTCCTTTTAATTCATCTAAAGAATAATGGTCGGTAATCTGAGCACTGGATCGTTTAATGCCTAATTCACCAAAATCAATCCATAATTTATAGGCTGGTTTTCGCGCTGATTTAAATTCTTCTCCGCGTAGTATTGTTCCTGTGCGAATATCCAACTTTTCAAAATCTTGCCAGCTAATCATAGTCTAAAAATATTTGTCTTTTTATTATTCCTTAAAAAATGATAGATTCAAAATAGTGTGTAATCTATTTTAATACAAATAGTTATTATATGGATAGCGAACCATATGGATTTTTTTTACTTCCTTATAAATCAAATCCTTTAAATCAGCAAGATTTGTTTTTTCTTTTGCTGAAATAAAAATTGTAGGCGTATTCGAATTATTCATCCATGTTTTTTTCCAAACATCAAGAGAATAGTTGTCTTTTGTTTCCAGACTTAAATCATCGGCTTCTTTTTCGATATATCTGAAAGCATCAATTTTATTAAACACCATCATTACAGGTTTATCGCCTGCTTTAATTTCAGCTAATGTTTCTTTTACAACATTTATTTGCTCCTCAAAATCGGGATGTGAAATGTCGACTATATGCAAAAGCATATCAGCTTCTCGCACTTCATCCAGAGTCGATTTAAAACTCTCCACTAATCCGTGAGGTAATTTTCGAATAAAACCTACCGTATCTGACATCAAAAAAGGCAAATTCTCAATCACAACTTTTCTTACAGTTGTATCTAAAGTTGCGAACAATTTATTTTCAGCAAACACTTCTGATTTGCTCAATAAATTCATCAAAGTAGATTTTCCAACATTGGTGTAACCCACCAATGCTATTCGAACCATACTGCCGCGATTGGAACGTTGAGTTCCCATTTGTTTATCAATTTGCTTAAGTCTTTCTTTCAGTAAAGAAATACGATCGCGAATAATCCGGCGGTCAGTTTCTATCTCTGTTTCACCAGGTCCACGCAATCCGATACCCCCTTTTTGACGTTCTAAGTGCGTCCACATTCCTGTTAAACGAGGCAATAAATACTGGTATTGAGCAAGCTCTACCTGGGTTTTGGCGTGAGCGGTTTTGGCACGTTTAGCAAAAATATCGAGTATCAAATTGGTTCTATCCAATATCTTACATTCCAAAGCTTTTTCGAGATTACGGATTTGCGAAGCCCCTAATTCATCATCGAAAACAGCCATATCAATTTCTTCAAACTCAATATAAGCCTTTATATCTTCTAACTTCCCTGAACCCACAAAGGTGCGTTTATCGGGCGAAGCAAGCTTTTGCACAAAACGCTTTTTTGTTAAGGCTCCTGCAGTTTCAACCAAAAATTCAAGCTCATCAAGATATTCTTTGCTTCTTGATTCATCCTGACCTTTGGTTATCACGCCAATTAAAATGGCAGTTTCTTGTTTTTTTTGAGTTTCGTACAATTTAATTAAGTTTTATTAAAGACTGCAAAAATACGCAAATCTTTACATCGGTATCCGAAGTAAGTAGATATTAGCAATAAGAAGAAAAATTAGTGATAAATTAACACTTAGAATTTACGTATCCCCATAATTTCGCGCACTTCAGAAAGCGTTTTTGATGCACTTTCTCGCGCTTTTTCAGCTCCCATTCGGGTTACCTTGCTAAGGTATTCGCTATTCGTATACATGTTCTGAATGCGTTCACGAAAAGGATCAGTAAAATTTATCACATCTTCAGCCAATTGCTTTTTCATATCACCATAGCGAATTTCGCATGTATTCCATAGCGTATCAAAATGTGCAACTGTATCGGGAGTTGATACTACTTGCATTAAATCAAAAAGATTTTGAATAACCGCTGGTTTAACCTGATTTTCTTCAGTTGGTCCACTATCGGTTACAGCTCTCATTATCTTCTTTTTCACCGATTTTGGATCTTCGGCCAAGAAAATAGCATTGCCTTCTCCTTCCGATTTTCCCATTTTACCACTACCATCCAAGCCGGGAATTTTAACAAGGCTTTCACCAAAGTTGTATGCTTGAGGAATTGGGAAATAGTCGACCTTATACATTCTATTGAAACGACGAGCAAAAGTGCGCATCATTTCCAGGTTTTGCTCCTGATCCTTACCTACAGGTACTTTAGCAGCTCGATGAATGATTACATCAGCAGCCATTAGTGTCGGGTAAGTTAAAAGGCCAGCGTTTACATTTTCGGGCTGTTGTCTTATTTTATCCTTGAAAGATGTAACTCGCTCAAGTTCACCAAGATAAGCATTCATATTCAACAACAAATACAATTCAGTTACTTCAGGAACATCGCTCTGAATGTATATACAAGCTTTTTCCGGATCGATGCCACAAGCCAAATATTCGGCCAAAACAGAACGAACATTACCGTGCAAATCAGCTGGTGTAGGATGCGTAGTTAAAGAATGATAATCTGCTATAAAAAAATAGGCGTCGCTATTTTCTTGCATCTTTACAAAATTCTTAACTGCACCAAAGTAATTTCCTAAATGTAAATTTCCTGTTGGACGTATTCCGCTTACTACTATTTCCATAATTGCTTGTTTGAAGCCGCAAATTTAAGAAATCTCGCCCGATGAAACGCTATTTTTTCGGTTCTCTCTTAAAAGTTCCTTTAGCAATATATAGTTGCTTTAAAATTAAGGATGGGACATTGTGTTTTTCCATTTTGTCAAACTGCTTTTTTACTGATTGGTGATCTGCATCTAATACAAGAAATCCACCAGTATGATTTGTAAAAATAGCCGATGATAATACTTTATTTGCATATTTTGTTTCTAATCCTTCAAGCCTTTTTCGAACCACATTGTTTTTTGCTTTTTGGATTCTGATAAAAGAATAACTCACCATTTCTATTGGTTCGATATATTGCCCAATTGATCCAGATACAAATTCCATAGGATAAACTTCTAATATAAAACGATTTGCAGAAATTGCGGGATCTGATTGCAGCAATACATTTACATTTTTAAGAGAAGATTCCTTAAAAATAAACAATCCGCCACCATCATAAAAAGGACCGGCAGCAACAATTTTACCCTCTTCGTAAAGGTGATCAATATTAGCTAAATGGCGTTTTTGCAAATCATTTACAACACTTGTATCCAATACTTCCTTATTTGGGTTGGTATTTAGGAATACAAAAAATTGCTTACTGCTTTCTTGGGCATATATTCCTATGGGCAATAACAGAATGATAAATAGTATTTTGAATGCTTTCATAGCTTTAATGTTAATTTTCTCTAAAAATAGGCAAAAAAAGGTATTCAGATACCTCAATTTGGGGATTGCGAGCTTAAGGCAAAGAGCGCAATTTTGCAGCAGAAATTCAAACGAATACTATGAAAACATTTATAACTACATTTTTTGCGCTATTTATCAGCCTAAGCTTTGCTCAAAACACCGATACTAAAACTACTAATTTTAGTACAGTTGATAAAATATCCCAAAGCCAAAGCTCAAAGTTAAAATTTGGGGGTTATGGTCAGCTCGATTACAATCAACCTTTAATAAAAGATTCTAAAGCCAATGGGACATTAGATATTCATAGAGTGGTTTTATTTATGGGCTATTCCTTCTCCCCAAATTGGGAGTTGGTTACAGAAATTGAACTAGAACATGTGAAAGAGGTGTATGTTGAACAAGCTTATATCACATATAAGATGAATAGGTATTTTAATTTAAAGGGAGGATTAATGCTGATTCCAATGGGATATGTAAACGAATACCACGAACCACCAGTTTATTTTGGTGTTGAGCGTCCATTGTTAGACTCAAAAATTGTTCCTACTACCTGGCGTGAAATGGGTTTTGGAGCTTATGGCCGCATTCCCGAAGCAAGCTTAAAATATCAAGTTTATCTTGTAAACGGATTTTTAGGTTATAATGGTAGTGCAAAACTAGATGCCGATGATGCCTATCGTGGAGGAAGACAAAAGGGCGCTAAATCAGTTATCACTTATCCAAACTTAAGTGCAAAAATAAATTTCAATGGAATTAAGCATTTAAAACTAGGCTTATCTGGATATTTTGGAAAAACACAATCAAGCCTATTTGCAAACTTAGCTTCTACTAATCAGACATTACGCTTACAAGCCGACAGTTCTTTTGTTGCAATAAGTATGATAGGTATAGATGGACAATACCAATATAGAGGTCTTCATTTACGCGGACAAGCTATTTACGCTTACAACAAAAATGCTGATGCCTATAATGCATTTGGAAACTCAGATCTGGGAAAAGAGATTTTCGGTTACTATGCTGAAGTTGCTTATAATGTATTTTCATCATTCGATAAACCAACTCGCCTACTTCCATTTATTCGTTATGAGAATTTTGATACTCAATATTCTCTAATTGATGGAGCCATTAAAGATTTGGAAAGTCATAGAAAAGTAATAACTGTTGGTTTAAATTACTATCCTACTTCTGGATTGGTATTAAAAGCAGATATGCAATGGCTAAATAATGATTTACTTACAACTGCCGACAAAAGCGTAAATGTTGGTATTGGCTTTATGTTCTAAATAAAAATTTCTATGTCTAAAATACTGGTATTAATAGTTGGCATTATCTTCAATCCATTGCTTAATCATACTGTTGAAATAAGCGAAAAGATTATGAATAGAGCCGAAAAACAGATTGAAAAACAGTTTAAAGAGCAAGTAGATCTACAGCTTTTTAATCCCACTATTAGTACTGAAGAAAGTATAAATTCAAGCTTCTATCATCTAAAAAGCAATGCTGGAGAAAAATTAGGTATTGCAGTAATAACCCATGCAAATGGGTGTTTGGTTGGAGGTTGTTCAATAGACAATAAAAACCAAAGTCGATATGAGAAATTCTATATTTTAAGTATTTACAATGAAAAAAAAGAACTTATCCGATTGCATATTCTGGAATATCCTGGAGAACATGGATATGAAATCACAACTAAATGGTGGTTGAAGCAATTTTTGGGAAGCAGTGATACTAAATTCAAATATCGGCAAAATATTGATGCTCTTTCTGGTGCAACCGTCTCTTCTCAAACAGTTGTAAACGAAGTAAACCAAATTAATGCAATTATAAGTTCTTTTTAAAAAGAAAACCCACCCGATAGTCAACGGATGGGTATATGAGAATCTATTCTATGTATAATGGGTATTTTAAATGTCTTTTTTAGCTAAATAAAAGTCTACCATTTCGTATTTACTAGCAATACGGGCATTCATTTCATCTAATGTTTTTGGTGGTGGAACAATTGCTTTATCACCTCTTACCCAATCCAAAGGCAATGCAACTTTCTTATCATCTGCTACTTGAAGAGCATCCAATGCACGTAGGATTTCATTCATATTACGACCTACATTTAATGGGTAATACATTACCAAACGAATCTTTTTCTTAGGATCAATGAAAAATACTGCACGAACGGCTGCTGTTTCGCTTTCGCCTGGTTGCAACATACCATATAATTTAGATACTTTCATATCGATATCGGCAATGATTGGGAAATCGAAATAAACACCCGTTTTTTCGCGTACGTTCTGAACCCAGGCAAGGTGAGAATGAATACTGTCAATACTTAATCCCATTAGCTCTGTGTTCAAGGCGTCGAATTCTGGCTTACGTAAAGCAAAACCGGTCATTTCCGTTGTACAAACTGGTGTAAAATCTGCAGGATGAGAAAATAAAACCACCCATTTATTTTTTGCGAAATCTGAAAATTTAATATTTCCTTTGGTTGTGACGGCTGTAAAATCGGGAGCTAAATCACCTATTACGGGCATTTTTAAAACTTGTACTTGATCTTCCATAATTTAATGTATTTATTGTTTATTTAATTAAGTGAATACTATCATTTTTTTGATAAAGCAAAGATAAGCTTCAAATACATATATGTCAAATCAATTGTTTTTATATCGTAATAGATTTTGTCTATATTTGCAATATGACAACTTTAATTCAATTGGAATACATAGTGGCTGTTGATACGTATCGGCATTTTGCTAAAGCTGCAGATAAATGTTTTGTTACACAGCCAACTTTGAGTATGCAAATAATGAAACTGGAAGATCAGTTAGGATTGATTATATTCGATCGAACCAAACAGCCCGTAGTTCCTACGATGCTCGGTGAAAAAGTAATAGAGCAAGCTCGAATAGTTCTGATGGAGAACTCTAAAATAATGCAATTGATAAAAGAAGAAAAAACCGATTTAAGTGGCGAAATCCGCATAGGCATTATTCCAACTATTTCGCCTTACCTTCTACCTCGTTTTACCGGTCAATTTAAAGCGAAATACCCTAAAGTGAAAATTAAAGTAGAAGAAATGGTAACGGAACATATCGAAAATCAGCTTAAAAAGGATCAGCTAGATGTTGGAATTTTGGTTACACCACTTAATAATCCAAGTATAATTGAGCATACTTTGTATTATGAAGAAATGCAGGTTTATTCAAACCAAAAACATCCTTTTGCTATTCAACCTATTATTGATATAAAAGATATCGCTACACCCGAGATTTGGTTATTGAGTGATGGACATTGCTTTCGTCATCAAGTAATCAATTTGTGCAATGTACAAAACTTCGAATCGGATGCCTTGCCTTTTGAATTTGAGGGAGGAAATCTGGATACTTTGATGCGAATTATCGATAAAGAAGGAGGTTATACTTTAATACCCGAGTTAAGCGGAATGGATTTACCTGATGATAAAAAGAATCAAGTACGTAAATTCCACGATATAACCCCTTTGCGAGAAGTGAGCTTGGTTTATACACGTAAATTTGCCAAAACAAAACTCATTAAGAGCCTTGCAAAAACTATTCAAGAATCCATCCCCGAATATATGATGGATCAGAACAGAGGAACTATTGTAGAGTGGAAATAAAAAAACTGCACAAAGTTTATTTTGCACAGCTTTCTTAGTATTATGAGAAATTTATTTTTCAGTGATTGTCGAAAATGCACCTTTAATATCACCAGGCGTGCTCATAATTTTCATAAATGTACCCATAGTCAATTCTGGCCAATAAAGAGCAATACGGTATTTTCCGTGCAACATACTTACTTCCTTATCTTGTAGTATAATTTCATAAGGTAAAGCCGCAAGATGACTTTGACCAATAATAGGAAGGTATTTTGCTTCCCCTTCTTCTGCATCGTTAAAGGCAAGACCAAAAACAGCTACTTGTTTTTCGGTGTGAATTTGTTCAAATACTTTTACTACGGTTAAAGAAGAAGCTAATTTTGATTGAATATGAGCTAAACCTTCTTCAAAACTAGCATAGGTTTCAAGCTCTACAGGATCATCAAAATAAGGCATCATTACTTTATAATGATACTTCATTAACTTGTCAACATCCAAAGAGCCTCCAAAAGGACTAAGACTACCGTAAAGCTCTGACAATGCGCCTTTTGCATCCTTGTCAATTTGCTCAAGTACAGCCATTTGTTGTTTAATGTCATTTCTAAAATATGCATAGAACATATACATTGGATTTTGAATACTGACATTAACTCCGGCAGTTTCTTTTATCAAACCAATTTTAAGCACAGAAGCTAGAGCCCCGCGATCTGAAAATGAAAGGCTTGCTTTCTGTAAATCGTCGCGTGTAAAACAGATTACCAACAAATCTTCTGATTGCATAGGATGATATTGCCCAATAACTTTGAAGTTTTTTGACTCCAATCCTGCTATAATTTCATTACTAAGCTGTACTATAGATTTATCCTGTGTGCTTGTTTTAACAAAAGGAGAGTAGGTTTGCTGAGCCTTGCTTATGCCAATAACCAGCAATACCAGTGCAAATATTCCAAGAATTTTCTTTTTCATACTATTAGATATTTAGTTATTTAATTGTATAGATATAATTTTTCAAATATATTGATATTTTGTTAACCGTGTTAATTTCTACCCGAAAAAAAATAATCCTGAAGTAAGAATCTGGCCTTGTAAAATATTATGAAAATAAATCATTAATTGTTTTGCAAATAACAAAGAAGGTATTACTTTTGTATTGTTTATTAAAAAACAATGTTATTCTCATAACAACAACTTTTTAAATAAATTTTTGTTTTATAATTTAGGTTTTTTGGTTTTGCCTCTCGAGTGGTTTCGAGAGGCTTTCTTTTTTTTAAAAAAGAAAAGAAGGGCTAAAAAAAAGAATCGCTGTGTATTTAATATAAGCCTTTTCCCTACTTTTGTTCACATGAAACGCTACCAAAACCTACTTCTCTCAATACTCTCTGGGGTCTTGTTTGGCCTTGGCTGGCCACCCAATGGCATTCCTTTTATTTTGTTTATCGCATTTGTACCACTTCTATTTCTTGAAGATAATATCGCAAAAGATTTAGGAGGAGCGAAAATCTGGCGCGTTATTGGCAATGCTTACATTGCTTTTATCGTCTGGCATATAATTAGTGTTTGGTGGATTTGGAATGCCTCAGATTACGGTGTAGTTATGGCTATTGCCATCAACGCTTCATTTATGGCTATTGCTTTTGGATTGTATTCGTGGACAAAAAGATATTTTCAAAAAAAAGAAACCCCTTATTTCCTGCTGATTATTTTCTGGATTGCCTTTGAATACTTTCATCTCGATTGGGATTTATCATTCCCCTGGCTCAATATTGGAAATGCCTTTGCAAAATACCCATCTCTAATTCAGTGGTACGAATACACCGGGATTTTTGGTGGTAGTTTATGGATTTTGTTGTTAAATATTGGTTTCTATAAACTTTTTCGACTCTTCAAACAGTCTTTTCAAATCAAGAAAATTATTGCGCCAGGCGTTTGGATAATTATTCTAATAGCTACTCCAATAATCATTTCAACTTTTCGCTATTCCAATTACAAAGAAACTATAAATCCAGTGGATATTGTTGTTACTCAGCCTAATATGGATCCTTATGGAGATCAGTATACAGCTCCCCCACAAGAAGTTATACAACGAATCATTAAACTAAGCGAGCCTTTACTGGATTCGAATACCACTTTTTTATTGGCGCCGGAATCAGCCATTCAGGAGCATTTGCAGGAACCTGATTTTAATTATTCTACAAGTTATGGATCAAGAACCATTTCTATTCCAATGCTGAAAAAATTTCTAATCAATTACCCAAAGCTCAACCTTCTTATTGGCGTTTCCTCCTATAAATTTTTAGATAAACCAACCACAACTGCGCGTACAACAAATTCTGGTGCATTATACGACGAATACAATACCGCTTTATTTTTAAATCGTTTTGATAGAAGAGAACATTATCACAAATCACAATTTGTTCCCGGAGCCGAAAAAATGCCTTTTCAAAAATTACTTGCTCCTTTTCAACAAATTGCATTCGATTTAGGCGGAACTGTTGGAAGTTTGGGATATGATACTGATCGTAAAGTATTTACATCGGCCAATGGCAAATACAAGATTGCTCCTTTGGTCTGTTTTGAGTCCGTTTTTGGTGAATTCACAAATGGTTATGTTCAAAATGGAGCCCAGCTTTTGTTTATAATTACAAACGATGGCTGGTGGGGAAATACTTCTGGTTATAAACAACATTTGCTGTTTTCCTCTCTGCGTGCCATAGAAACCCGTCGAAGTATTGCACGTTCAGCCAATACAGGAATTTCTGCATTTATAAATCAGCGTGGAGATATTTATAATAAAACTGAATATTGGGTACGTGATGCCAGAAAAGCAACTTTAAACGCGAACGATGCAATCACTTTTTATGTACGTTTTGGTGATTATATTGGACGATTATCTGCATTTGTTGCTGTTCTTTTTCTGTTGATTAGCTTTTCTATGATGCTAAGAAAACGAATATAATCTTTAAATACGAGCTAAGCTTTCTGGTTTTTTTCAATGCAAATATTTGTACTTTTGCGGACTAAATTAATATCCATGTTTGAAAATCGAGAAAAGCGTACAGAGCTTTCAGAATTAGGTGAGTTTAAATTAATTGACCGTCTTACAAAAAATGTAACCACGCGTCAAAAAACAACCGTTTTTGGCATTGGAGATGATGCCGCCATTCTCAATTTTGAGGAAAAACAAGTGCTGCTTTCTACTGATCTATTGATTGAAGGTGTTCATTTTGATATGAGCTATATGCCATTAAAGCATCTTGGATATAAAGCGGTGATGGTTAACCTTTCTGATATTGCCGCCATGAATGCAATACCTACTCAAATTACTGTTGGAATGGCTGTTTCCAGTAAATATTCTGTTGAAGCTTTGGAGGAAATTTATGCAGGAATGTTACTTGCCTGCGAAAAATACAAAGTCGATTTAGTTGGTGGCGACACCACATCAAGTACGAGTGGATTAATGTTAGCAATTACTGTTTTGGGCGAAGCTTCAGCCAAAGATATTGTAAAAAGAAGCACCGCAAAAAGTGGCGATTTAATTGTTGTAAGCGGTGATTTAGGAGCCGCCTATGCAGGATTGCTTTTGCTCGAACGCGAAAAAGCCGTTTTCAAAAAAGACCAAAGTATTCAACCTGATTTGGGAGGTCATGAATATGTACTTGAGCGCCAGTTAAAACCTGAAGCCCGTGTGGATATGGTTAACCGCTTTGCCGATATGAAATTACTTCCCACTTCCATGATTGATATTTCAGATGGATTGGCCTCCGAAATTCTGCATCTTTGTGAAGATTCAGGTCTTGGCTGTAATGTGTATGAAGAAAAAATACCAATTGATCCTCAAACAGTTACAGTTGCAGAATTATTCAATATTCATCCTGTTACCTGCGCTTTAAACGGAGGCGAAGATTACGAGCTTTTATTTACTGTCAGTCAGAACGATTTTGAAAAGATAAACGGCCAGGGCGAATTTTACATTATTGGTCATATGACTGAAACAGGATCGCCAAAAAACCTGATTTCAAATTCCGGTGAAGCAATCCCAATTAGCGCACAAGGCTGGGATGGTATAAAAAACAAAGATAAGGCCTAAGTCTACTTTCTATATTTTAACTACTTTAGTCGGTACAAATGAGCCCCCAAAAGCAAGTCACCGATTCGTTGCAGCTTCAAATCAGAAGTCTGCCTCAACTGCCTGGTATTTATCAATATTTTGACGACCAAAATCGTATTATTTACATTGGGGAAGCGAAGAATTTAAAAAAAAGGGTTGCTTCCTATTTCAATAAAGAAAAAAGTGCCGGAGGGAAATTACGCATACTCGTTTCCAAAATTACACGCATCGAATTTATGGTGATGGATACTGAGCTGGATGCTCTTTTACTCGAAAACAATCTGATTAAAAAATACCAGCCACGTTACAATATTTTACTTAAAGACGACAAAACTTTCCCCTGGATTTGCATAAAAAATGAGAATTTTCCGCGTGTCTTTTCAACCAGAAACATGATCAAGGATGGCAGCGAATATTTCGGGCCTTATGCTTCTGGAAAAATGATGAACACTATTCTTGATCTTGTTCGCCAGCTTTATCCAATCAGAACATGTAAACATCATTTAAGCGACCAAAATATTGAAGAAGGAAAATTCAAAGTCTGCCTCGATTTTCATATTGGCAAATGCCTAGGCCCTTGTGTTGGTTTGCAAAGTAAAATCGACTATATGGATAATATTCAGGAAATCAGGAATATTATCAAAGGCAATATTGTTTCTGTAATTTCGAACCTCAAAACCCGCATGATGAACTATGCAGACCAAATGGAATTTGAGAAAGCACAATTGATAAAAGAACGAATTGATATTTTATCATCCTACCGCAGCAAGTCGCTGGTTGTAAATCCTCAAATTCACAATGTTGATGTTTTTTCATTTGTTGGTATTCAGGAGCAGGTTTATGTAAATTTCTTAAAAATTATTAATGGCGCCATTATTCAAACCCATACCGTTGAATTGAAAAAACGACTGGAAGAATCAAATATTGAGCTTTTAGAAACAGCAATAGCCGAGTTGTATTCGCGCTTTGGAAGTAATGCAAAGGAAATAATCCTTCCTTTTAAAATTGATCTATCATTTCCCAATGCAAAAATTACAATTCCACACAAGGGTGATAAAAAGCAATTGCTCGATTTATCCACACGAAATGCAAAATTCTATCAACTGGAGCGCCAAAAACGAAAAGATTTGGTAGATCCTAACCGTCATAGCAATCGGATTTTACAACAATTGCAGGAAGATCTTCGCATGGACGTTTTACCCGAGCATATCGAATGTTTCGACAATTCTAATTTACAGGGAGATTATCCTGTGGCCGCCATGGTGATGTTTAAAAATGCAAAGCCTTTTAAAAAAGGATACCGACATTACAATATTAAAACGGTGGAAGGTCCTGATGATTTTCATTCCATGGAAGAAATTATTTTCAGACGCTATAAGCGATTACTGGATGAAAACGAGCCTCTTCCACAGCTTATTGTAGTTGATGGTGGCAAAGGACAGCTGAGTGCTTCTGTTCGAAGTTTAGAAAAACTAAACTTAAGGGGTAAAATAAGTATTATAGGAATTGCCAAAAAACTGGAAGAAATTTATTTCCCAAACGATAGCTTGCCTTTGTATATCAATAAAAAGTCTGAAAGTCTGAAAATTATTCAACAGCTGCGAGATGAAGCTCACCGATTTGGGATAACGCATCATCGTAATCAACGCGATAAAGGAACACTAAAAACAGAACTTACTGAAATTAAGGGAATTGGTAAACTGACAGCAGATCTGTTATTGCAATCATTTGGTTCTGTGAAGAAAATTAAAATTCAAAACACAGAAAGTCTATCTGAAAAAATTGGTCCGGCGAAAGCCGAGATTGTTTTTCAATATTTTCAAGCAAAAGCAAAAAAAAAGCCCGCTAAATAGCTAGCTAATTAGAATCATTGCAGAGTAAATTTAATAGCTAATTGGAATTGAACGCGAACTGGATCATTTCTTTGTTTTCCAGGATTCCATCTTGGCATAGCATTTATAACTCGGATAGCTTCTTCATCGCAACCATAACCAATTCCTCTCACAAGTTGCACATCTGTAATACTACCATCACGCTCCACCACAAAGGTTAGAAAAACTCGCCCACTTACACCAATTTCCTTAGCCATACGAGGATACTCTATGATATTCCCTATAAACTTATACATCGCTTTTAATCCGCCTTTAAATTCGGGCATTTGTTCTACCCTAATATAAGGAGTATCATCAGGAATATTTTCTTCTGTAGGTTCATAAATGTAGTCATCTGATGGAGTTCCATCTTCAAAAAACTCAGGGATATCGATGGTGTTTATCACATCAACCTTATTGTCAACCAAATTGATAGTTGGTGCTTGTATAGGTGGAGGCGGGCGTTTAACTGTTTGTAAAGTAATTGGAATATGTTCTTCTATTAAATCGCTGGTTTCACTAAGCCTGTGAATATACTCATCACTATCATAGCTTTTGTACTCAAAGGCAGAGAACACCATCGCCAGCACCAGTATAAAACCAATTTCTAAAAAAACTGTTCGTTTCGTCTCTAAATTTGCTTTCGCACTTTTTTTCTTTTCCATAAATCAGGTCTTTAAAATGAATAATCAATTTTAACCAGACTTAAAAGCATTCCTTTTCTGTACTAAACAGGAAGGAATATAGTAGACTACCTTAGTCGACGAATAATCGCGATTAAGTCTAAAGCCTACTTTTCGAAAAGAATTTTTGTTAACAACCGGGCTTTACTTCTAATTAAGTATCAAAGCAATAACCATTCCAAAAGAACAAAAAGAAAAAATAGAGGCATAAAAAAAGCCCGCTGAATAGCGAGCTTAATATTTTTTACTGTAAAGTAAACTTGATTGGCATTCGATATTGAAC
>CAYPOW010000007.1:0-31318 GCA_964412145.1 uncultured Draconibacterium sp. | reverse complement strand
TTTTATAGTTCTTATTCATTGTATAAACACCATTACTCATAGAAGCATAGTAATCGTTTCCAAACAGCGCATCTGTTTTCTGATTAAAAGCCATTCCGACATGTGCTTTTAAGTTTTTATTCTCGATTTTTAATAAGGCTACATCGTGAGCTCTTGCTTGCTGTGCCCAGCCTACATTACCAAAAATTCTTGAGTCATCATAAACAAGTTCTTGTCTACCCACTTTTAAAGATGTCTTTTCATTAAAGAAGTATTCTCCCCAAGCTTGGTGTAAAGAAAAACGATTGTAATCGCCTTTGTCTAACTGATTGATATCTCCCCAGACGCGAATATCTTGTGCACTAATAAAGGCTTTAAAATCTTTAGAACTGTATAATGCATTGAAACGCGTTCTTTGAGAAACAGAAAAAGCAGCTTCGGAGTAGTTTTGTGGTAAAAGTTTATACCCATTTTTGAATTCTGCTCTTGGGCGAATTACTCCATCAATTTTAACGGTTTGTCCAATTGTCCAACCGGCAACCAGCAGAAAACTAATCATTATCAATAAAGGCTTTAATCTCATTACTTTCATTTTTGATTACGAATCATTCATTTATCTATTCTGGTATTTAAATACCATTTATAATACAAAAATAAAGTTAATTCAATAACGTTGTTATATTAATAACAATTTAGTCTAATTTATAATGAGTCTAATTAATGTGATACTACGTAGATGTCGTATTTATTTGACGTTATAACTTTTATACTATTTAAGACAAATTGACAAAAAAATAAGAAGCTGAAATATAAATTGATTTTTCTTCCATTTAATCACCTATATCTCACGAAAAATCAATTTAAGTACAGAAAAAGGTTCTATTTCAATAAAAGAATGATCTACTTCTCTACCTTCCCTATTTTTCTTTCAATGGATTCCACTTTGGAGTAAAGACGACTATTTTTGTTTTTCTGGATATCCATATTCGCCACCAGATAAACTCTTTCGTGCGACTCAAGTATTTGATAGGCTTTTCGAATTATTTCCAAAGCCTGATCCATCGTATTGGTCTCAAATACAGTTCCCATCGCATTCAATTTATAAGAAAAACCGCTCTGCGCTATACTGTTTATTACTTCACTTACTTCAGCGCTAACGCTTGTTCCTTTATCTGTTGGGAAAATGGCAAAATTTACAAGTACCGACATTTGTTTTATTTTATGAATGGATCAAAAACCCATTATTATTCCTCAAATTTACAACAATTGGAATTAACTTTTTGATAAGATAACAAAGCTTTGATCCACAATTTATTCCAAGCACAAGAAATCGTATATTTGCTATTGAAAATCTGGTATAGAAAAGAAAACAGGAAAATTTATCAGCATGGATGCTCTACAAGAATTAAACGAACTCACTGGTCTTGAAAGTGTTAAACAACAGATTAACGACCTGATTAGTCTCTTGCATGTCAACAAGGAACGTGCTTCGCGTGGTTTGAAAGAATCTGAAGTTTCGCATCACATGGCATTTTTAGGAGCACCGGGAACAGGAAAAACGACAGTTGCCCGATTACTCGGTCGCATTTTTAAAGATTTGGGCATTTTGAGTTCGGGCCATTTAATTGAAGCTGATCGTGAAAAATTAATTGGACAATACATTGGCCATACCGAATACAAGACTACCCAGCTCATTAATCAGGCGATGGGTGGTGTGCTTTTTATTGATGAAGCTTACTCTTTGTACAAGGAAGATTCTCCGCGCGATTTTGGAAACGAAGCCTTGAGCACGCTAATCAAACGGATGGAAGATGATCGCCAGGATTTGGTTGTCATTTTTGCAGGCTACGACGAGGAAACAAAAATGATGATTCATTCCAATCCAGGATTGAAAAGCAGAATTGCTCTCCACATCAAATTCCCTGATTATAGTCCGAAAGAGCTTATCGAAATTTTTTCGAATGCTTTGAGCCAAAACAACCTCTTGATCACTGAAGAAACACTCAATCTAGTCTACGAAACTTTCCAAAAAATCTGGAAAAACAGAGATAAAGACTTTGGAAATGGAAGGATGGTGCGAAATTTTTTGGAATTAATTCACCGCGTTCAGGCTCGTCGATTAGCCAATAAGAATATTTCATCCAGATCGGATAGCCAGCTAAAAACGGTTACGACAGAAGATGTACGAGCTGCCATAGCCTTATACCTTGCACAAGATACTGAAAGCGAGATTGGTAAAGAAGTAACTTCTACTTCTCAGCTAAAAAAGAAAAAGAGATTTTGGGAGAAATTTAATTCGTCGAAAAGCATTTTAAGAAACAAGAATAGTGATAATCTGAATAGGGAATTGGAGCAAATACTTATCCGAACAAGCGATAGTAGAAAAGTTTATGTGCGTGTGGGCTTGCTAATTGTTGCAATTGCAGTCGTATTTTATGCTGTCTATTCCAATTTTCATAATGAAGATTCCTCCGCTCCTATTCAAATGACCGATTTAGAATTAAACAAAAGTTCTGAATACGATGCGGCACTTGGTAATTATTCGGGTTATTTTTATTCCTTGATGGGGAAAAGCAAAGCAGCCATAGAAATAACTGAATATCAGGAAGATAATAAATTACTGAAAGCTTATGTAAATGTGTACTCAGGTGATTTGAAATCGCATTTTTCGGAGATAAGACAGATAATCTTTGGCTTGGACTCCACCTATCATCTGCCATCAAAAAATTATTTTCCGGCATATTTAAAAACAGCTGAAGATGGAACTTTGATTTTGGTATCAAGAAATAGTCAACCTTCATTTTCATTTATAAAACTCGACAATGATTAGTCAAATTTTAAAAAAATGTTGATCTTCGTTCTCATATAATAGTAATCAAAAACCAAAAGAAATATGAAACTTGAAAGAGTTTTAATTGTGATTATCATCCTGGGTTTATCCTATATAACCTATACTCAATACCATACACTTACACGTTTTTTTAATAGCAATTTAGTATTGAGTTCCTTTTTTAATCAGGAACCACGTCAAAAGGAACTAAAAAAAGTCAACGATAACCGAGACGAGATTAAAGAGATTATGGAGTTGACCAAACTGCTTCAAAATATTGAAGAAGAAGTGAACAATGTATACGATCAATATGATATCATTCGGATCGATTATAATCAACTCGAAAACACGCCCTCTTATGAGAATCGATTGTTAATGGATTTAAAAAATCTGGGGGAAACTATTGCATACGACAGGATTCGTATTGCTGATTTTAAAATTCAAATTAACTCCTACTCGAGCAGCAATAAAAGTCTCAATCAAATTAAAAAACAGTATATCAAGATTTTAGAATCGAAAGATGAAAAAATCGGGACATTGCAAAGACATATCATTGTTCTGGAAAATGAACTTAAACAAACTGGAGCACTTCTAAAAGAACAAGCAAATATAATCACTACACAAAAAGGAAATATTCAAGATCAGAGGGAAATTATCAAAAATCGGGAAGAAGATCTTTTAACGAAGCAAGCCAATATTGAATATCAAAATCGTGTAATTGAAAAACTATCAGTAAAGCACATTATTTTGTACTCACGAAAAGAGACTATTCATCTTGAACTGGAAGGCAATTCTTTTCGTTTGCATAACAAGATTAATCAGATTGAAATAATGTCGGAACATCCTAAATCTAGCTATGTCCTCAACGAATTCTCCAATGGTGAAACGGAATTTGAAATTCTTAATACTTCAGCTTTCTGGAATAATAATAACTACGTTTTAATTCAAGTAAAATCGCGGAAATTATAATAAAATTAGCTTATTTAGCGTTTCGTATTTGAATATAATCTAGTTAATTCCTTTTTTATGATTAAAAAAATAACGTACCTTTGAACTCATTAACCTACCAAAATAATTTATTCAATTAAATCCCAAAAAATATGTCAAATAAAATTTTTGACCACGTAAAACCGGGCGTTTTGTTCGGAGCAGATTTAGCTACAGTTTTCAAAATAGCTAAAGCCAATCAATTTGCTTTACCAGCCGTAAATGTAACGGGAACAGATACAGTAAATGCAGTTTTAGAAAGCGCCAAGAAGGCTAACTCACCAGTAATCATACAATTATCTAATGGCGGAGCTGCCTTTTATGCTGGCAAAGCTTTACCTAACGATAAACAACAAGCTGCCATAGCAGGTTCCGTATCCGCTGCTTTACATGTGCATCAATTGGCAGAAATGTATGGAGTTGCCGTTGTAATGCATACTGACCATGCTGCGAAAAAATTATTGCCTTGGATTGACGGTTTATTAGACGAAGGTGAAAAATATTTTAAAGCAAATGGAAAACCACTATTTTCATCACATATGCTTGATTTATCTGAGGAGCCAATTGCCGAAAATATTGAGATTTCAAAAAAATATCTTGCCAGAATGGACAAATTGGGTATGACTTTAGAAATTGAGCTTGGAATCACTGGAGGAGAAGAAGATGGTGTTGACAATACGGATGTAGATAGTTCAAAATTATATACTCAGCCAGAAGAAGTTGCTTTTGCCTATGAAGAACTAAAAAAAGTCAGTCCAAATTTCACAATTGCTGCATCATTTGGCAATGTTCACGGAGTTTATAAGCCAGGCAATGTAAAACTAACACCAAAAATTTTAGATAACTCTCAAAAATTCATTGAAAAGAAATACAAAACAGATCCAAAACCTGTGAATTTTGTCTTTCATGGAGGTTCAGGCTCCAGTCATGCTGAAATTCGTGAAGCTCTCTCTTATGGTGTCATTAAAATGAATATTGATACTGATACACAATGGGCATTTTGGGATGGTGTTAAAGATTATTATAAATCAAAACAAGATTATCTTCAGGGACAAATTGGAAATCCTGATGGCGATGATAAGCCCAACAAGAAACATTACGATCCAAGAGTTTGGCTCAGAGCAGGAGAAGTATCTGTTATCAAGCGACTGGAAAGAGCTTTTGACGATCTAAATGCAATAAACAGGTCATAAGTTTTCTTTGAGGTATTTTCTTATTATCTAAAAAATTTGTTATTTTTGAATAGCGATATTAATGCATATCATATAAACAAACTAAATATGGATTCAGACGCACCTTTAAAGTACAATTGGGAAAACAAAACAATTTTAATTGTTGAAGATGTAAGTCATAACTACAAATTTCTACTCCATGCATTAAAACCCACTAAGGCCAATGTTTTATGGTCGAAAAATGGTAAAGATGCCTTCGAAACATGTAAAACAGATACGCAAATCGATCTGATTCTGATGGACATAAATATGCCTATTATGAACGGATACAAATCAACCAGATTAATAAAAGGTCTCAATAAAAATATTCCAATTATCACACAAACAGCTTATGCTTTTGCAGGTGAACGCGAAAAAAGTTTTGAAGCCGGATGTGATGAATACATATTAAAGCCTATTCGCGCAAATGAATTACTGGAAATAATATCCAAGTATTTATAATTTTATATTGCTGATACACAAGGACTTGATTATTCAAGTCCTTTTTTTTATATAGCTTAGCGCGATAAAGTTCGAATTAATTCCTTCGATGGGATGGTAATAACTGGAATGGTTGATTGATCGATAAGCTGTTCTGCATAGGAGCCTTTCCAAAGATTAGATAATTTACTTATTTGCGTGGTCATAATGGAGATAGCATCAGCATTGATCCCGTTGGCATATTTTAATGTTTCATTTACAACTTCTTCCGTTTCCAACGATTTTACAACAAAATTAATATTGTTTTTTTCGAGGTATTCAGCAGATTGCCTTGTATATCGTTCAACATTATTTCTAACATTTTGAATACTAGAATGAAATAAGGCGAGCAAGTGAACTTCAGCATCACACATTTTAGCCATACGTACACTAAAAGGTATTTTTTGACGAGTCTCCAGTGTATCGTCAATTGGAATTAATATAATTTTGATTTGTTTTGCGATTCGAGCGCCATCTCTAACCGAAACGGTAGGAATTTTAGCATTATCAATTATCTGATAAGCACGTGAATGTGAGAAAAGTTTAAAGCCATTTTTTCCTTGAGTTCCAATTAACAAAAGATCGGCCTCATGCTTCTTCACTTCTTCGTTGAGAACAGTACTAATTTTTTTTCCTTCTCTGAATTGATAAAAAAACCTTTCGGCTGGAATCTTATCTGAATATTTCAAAATAATATCATTAAAACGATTTTCAACTTCCTCGAGTAGTTTACCATTCGGGGTTTTGAAAATAGGTTTCGATTTGTCATATTTATTTACAAAAACCAAAACAATTTTTGAGTTGGCTTTAGCCGCAATAATTACTGCCAATTTTAATGCGGCGAGTGATTCGTTTAAAAAATCAATTCCAACAACAATTGCTCTCATATTCATTGAATTTTGCCTTTTATATATATACGCGTAAATATACTTATTTATTGTTTATAGGCTTATAATCATTAAAATAAACCTGATCCTTTACCTCAAAAGCGTTAGAATATCGTCGAATTACTTTTTTTAGAAATCCAATTGCTTCAATTTTCGTTCTAAAATCGCCCACTCTTACTCGATAGTAAGGTTCATTAAAAGATATGTACGCATTATGTCCGCGGTAAATAGATTCAAACTTTTCTTTCACTTCAACAGCCCTGGATTTTGAATAATTTCCCGACTCAAAATAAATCTGTACGCGATAACCTGGTATTGAATTATTTATATCGTTCACTTTTTTATGCAACATAATCAAGGAATCAAAACGTTGCGCTTGACTTAAGGGTGTATGAATAGCAGTATAGAAATCCATTTGAGCTATCCCAAATAATTGAAAAAGTAAAAAAAACAAAAGAAAAATGTACTTCATTTTTTTGGTTAATTAAATAAGTTCCCAGGTTTAACGCTAAGGATGGGTATAGAAGAGAAATTAATAATTTTTTGACTATAGTCTCCCATCAATACACTAAGATTTGCTTTTTCTTGATCTGTCATAATAACAACCATATCAGCATTTACCTTTTTTGCATAATCCACTACCGATAGCGGTAAATTAATCGATTTAATCAGCTTTACTGTATATGGAACGTTTTCTTTCTCAATATATTTTTCGGCTTCCATTACTGATCTGTCTACTTTCTTTTTGAGCGAAGCCAAATTAGTTGTGTAAATAGACAAAAGATGAATTTCCGATTGAAATGCCAAAGCCAGTTTTGTGGCCATAGGTACTTTTTTTGTAGAATCGATCGAATTATCGATTGGAAGCACTATGGTTTTAAGAGGTCTCTCAATAATAAAATCAATCGGGATACTAATAACGGGGCAGGGATTGTACGAAATAATTTTAAATGCATTACTGCCAATCCAAAATTCTTCAAATCCTGAAATACCGTGGGTTCCAACAATTACCAAATCAGCTTCTGAAGTTTTAGCCTGTAAAGCAAGTTCTTGATGCACCTTGCCTTTTCGCATCTTAATTTTAAATTTTCCCCCTGTTAATAAAGCCGATTTTTCACTCACAATTCGTTGAAGCTCAATTTTTGCATCTCTCCGAATTTCATTCTTACATAAATCAATAGCTAACTCTTTAGTTGAACTAGTATCTACCCAGACAAGAATGATATTTGAATGGACAGTATTGGCGATAGTTATTGCATATTTCAGTGCATTAAATGCACCGGTTGAAAAATCCATTGCTACAATAATATTTTTCATACACTTAGATATTTACTTGTCAATACTCTAAATACCAATTCTTAATGTACTTTACCAACTTTGTCAAATGCATCAAAGAACAGGAAATAAACCACTTTATTGCTGCTAAATTAAATATTTTTTTTATTATCCTATGTAATTATATCGAATTAAGTCCAAATATTGTCACCCCAATCCTTCGTATTTCATCTTTTCCATAAAAAAACCAAATATATAACACATAAAATATACTTACATTTGTCACCATAAATTTGCGAAAAATAAAGTAATTCAAATCACTAAATCAGATTAAATCGAAAATAATCCATGAATGAAAACTTAGATGCTAGCGGGGAATATTTCGATGATAAAGAAAAGGATCTTGAACAATTACTTCGTCCTGGGCAATTTGCCAATTTTGCGGGACAAGGCAAGGTAGTTGAAAATCTGAATATCTTTGTTAAAGCTGCCAGCCGAAGAGGCGAAGCAATGGATCACGTATTATTACATGGCCCTCCAGGGTTAGGCAAGACTACCTTATCCATCATTATTGCAAATGAGCTTGGTGTTGGCATTAAAACAACTTCAGGTCCTGTTTTGGATAAGCCCGGCGATTTGGCTGGATTGCTTACAAATCTTGAGGAACGTGATGTTTTATTTATCGACGAAATCCATCGTTTAAGCCCGGTTATTGAAGAATATTTATATTCCGCTATGGAGGACTATAAAATTGATATAATGATTGAGTCAGGGCCCAATGCGCGAACTGTACAAATTGAATTAAATCAATTTACGCTGGTTGGAGCAACAACACGCTCTGGATTGCTAACAGCCCCTTTACGCTCACGCTTTGGAATAAATGCACGATTAAACTATTATGACGCAAAAACGCTTCAAAAAATCATCTCACGCTCCGCTGGAATATTAAATGTTCCAACCACAACGGAGGCTGCCAATGAAATTTCACGACGAAGCAGAGGAACCCCTCGCATTGCAAACCTTTTATTGCGCAGAGTGCGTGACTTTGCAGAAGTGAAAGGCAATGGGAAAATTGATTTAAAAATAGCTCAATATGCTTTAAATGAGTTAAATGTTGATAAATATGGATTAGACGAAATGGATAATCGTATTCTTTCAACTATGATAGATAAATTTAAAGGCGGACCTGTGGGAATAAGCACAATTGCGACTGCTGTAGGAGAAGACACGGGAACAATAGAAGAAGTGTATGAACCTTTTTTGATTCAGGAAGGATTTCTGGTGCGAACTCCACGTGGAAGAGAAGTTACAGATGCGGCCTATCGCCATCTTGGAAAATTTCGTTCTGCTTCTCAGTCCGGACTTTTTGATTAAAATTATGCTGATTTTTTTCGTATGCCCTTCAACGCAAAAATAAGTTCCGCACTCGAAATGAGTGCTCTCATAAAAGCAAAAGCAAAGGATTTAGGTTTTGCCGATTGTGGAATTTCTGCTGCTGAATTTTTAGCTGAAGAAGAAGACCATCTGAATACATGGCTGAAAGAAAACAAACATGGTTTGATGGGATACATGGAAAGGAATAAAGCTAAAAGACTCGATACCAGACTCTTAGTTCCCGGAGCAAAATCAATTATCAGTGTGCTCCAAAATTATTATCCAAGTAAATTGCAAAATCAAGACGGAAATTATCAAATATCCAAGTATGCCTATGGACAGGATTATCATGCAATTATTAAAAATAAACTTAAGCAATTAGCTGAAGAAATTAAACTCTATTATCCTGATTTAATATTTCGAGTTTTTGTTGACTCGGCACCTGTCTTAGATCGGGCATGGGCAAGGAAAAGCGGTTTGGGTTGGATTGGAAAAAACAGTATGCTCATTTCTCCAAAACAAGGCTCCTTCTTTTTTATTGGGCACCTGATTCTGGATTTGGAATTGACTTATAACTCGAAACAAATAAAGGATTATTGTGTTAATTGCACACGCTGTATTGATGCCTGCCCTACTCAGGCTATTTATGAAGACAGAAAAATAGATGCGCGAAAATGCCTTTCCTATCAAACTATTGAATTTCCGAAATTAGCAGAAAGAAGTAGTCCAAATTTATATCAGGATTGGATTTTTGGATGCGATATTTGTCAGGATGTTTGTCCCTGGAATCAGAAATTCATAATTCCACATACTGAAGAAGGATTATCTCCCAAACCAGAATTTTTTAAGCTCCAAAAAAAGGAAGATTGGGAAAAAATGACAGAAATGGAATTTGGCGAACTGTTTAGAAACAGTGCTGTTAAACGAGCAAAATACAGTGGAATTAAAGAAACGATCAAGTGGATAAATAAAAAATGACAATACAGACTTTGTCTTTTATTTTCCTAAATAATAATCTATTTTCTTTAAAAGAACAGATATTGAAATAGGTTTCGAAACATAATCGTCGCAACCTGCTGACAGACTCTTTTCACGGTCTCCACCTAAAGCATAAGCAGTTTGCGCTATTACCGGCAATTTAGGCTTCCGCTTTTTTATCTGTTTTACAACTTCATATCCATTCAATAGAGGCAGATTGATATCCAGCAACACTAAATCGATTGAATCGTTATTAAGCGCTGTAGTTACGGCATCTCTTCCATTTTCTACCCACAGAATATTTACTTTTGATTTCTTTAGCAAGAGGCGCAGAAAATTATAATTACTTACAATGTCTTCAGCAATTAGAATGTTTTTTCCATCCCAGGTGTAATTGTTGATATTAAAATCTGTATTAGCCATCTTTTCAAAAATTAATTTTCTAATGTAAAATAAAACCGCGATCCTTTGTTTACTTCAGAGTCAACTTGAATTTCACTGCCCATTATATCAAGCAAATGCCAAACGATAGATAAACCAAGACCCAATCCATCATGAGCTCGATTTTCATTTTCAATTGCTTGACCAAAGTTTTCAAAGATAAGCTGAATTTTCTCTTCTTCGATACCAATTCCCTGATCTTTTACAAAAAACTCGTAATGTTGATTGTGGCGTGCATATCCAAACTCAATTTTTCCCTTATCTGAAAACTTGTATGCATTATCAATAAGTTTACGAAAAACATGCATAAGCTTAGGCTCATCGGTATTGATTGTATCAGCCGTAGGATCGCCATGCTTAACATCTACTTTCATAACCAATTCCACTTCTTTGTTTTCGTATCTCTTACTGTTTTTAAATTTATCATACACTTGCTTCATAAACATATTAAGCGAAAATTCGGTTTTTTCAAGCTTCAAATCCCTTTTTTCAAGCATCGAAACATCTAAAATATCCTCCACAATAGATAATAGATGCATACCACTTCCTAATATTTCATTGTTGAAATCAGAAACATCTTCCGCTTCCAGATTATCCATCTGCATCAATTCGGCAAAGCCGATAATTGCATTTAAAGGCGTTCTTAATTCGTGGGAAATTGAAGATAGAAAAGCCGATTTCATCCGGTCAGAATCTTCTGCTATCTTTTTAGCTTTTAATATATTTTGCTCGTTTTCTTTACTTTGTGTTATATCAATGCCAGATATGGCAATAAATTGTGGTTTATCTTGCTTATTTTTAATGACTACCGTATTTAACAATACAGGAACCAAGGATGCATCTTTTTTGCGATGCCAAATTTCCTCGCTTTCAAAACCTCCATGTTTTAAACTAAGCTCGGCCATTTTTGAAAAATTATAAAGCGATGGATTAGCACTTAATATATCAAAGTTTTCGCCGAAAAGCTCCTCCGAATTATAGCCATGTATCTTCGCGAAATATTTATTTAAATAAACTATCTCCCCTTTTAAATCCGTGATGGCCAATCCGTAATTTGCAATATCAGAAATGAGTTTAAAGCGCTCAATTTCTTCCAATTGTTTTTTCCGCTGAGTAATATCACGCACTATACAAACCACGTTTGGCTCCTCATTAATTTCAACGGAAGCCATCGACATTTCAACAGGTAGAAGATTCCCGTTCATATGACTTGCAAAAAGCTCTACATTTTTACTCTGGCTTTTGTTTTCAATTACATCCTGAATCAAATCCAGACCTTGTTTATACTCCTCAGACAAATCATCGGAAGAAAATAGAATTCGAATATTTTGATCGATAATATCTTCCTTTTCGTAGCCAAAGAGTTCCGTAGCAACCAAATTCCAAAAATTAATCTGACCAAATTCATCAAACATGATAATTGCATCGTTTGCCGATGAAGTAATGGTGCTCAATCTTATTTCGTTTTCTTCAATCTTTTTAAGCGTTTTTTTATGTTCTTCAATTTCTTTCACCAAACCTTTTGTTCTGTCAACTATTAAACGCTCCAAATGTTTTCTGTAATTTTCCAATTCAAGGTCGACCTGAATTTTTTTCTTGATCATTTCAATAACTATCTCAAGTTGAATTGGTTGTATAGGTTTTAGAAGGTATCCGACAGGATCTACTTGCTTCGCTTTATTAAGTAAATTTTTATCTGTATGAGCTGTTAAAAATAAAATTGGGATGTCTTTGGTCTGCTTGATCATTTCGGCCGTTTCGATGCCATTTAATACGCCAGATAATCCAATATCCATCAATATTAAATCCGGGCTATTTTCAAGAATAAAGCTAATAGCCTCTTCTCCACTTGGAACATGACCCATCACATTTTGCCCCATTTCACGCAAATAGTTCTGGAGCAATTTTGAAATAATAAGCTCATCTTCAACTATTAAAACATTAAAAGCGGACATAATATCAGGTTAAAAAATTATTTATTCAAAAGTAACAATATGTAGACTAGAAAACAAATTCTATTTTAGCGATTATCCATTTTATACCATTTGTATTTCAAAATGATTTACAAAACATTTTGAAATTTACAATGGTAAATGCCGATATACAATCAAAGAGGCGTTTGGAGCGTAGCGAACAAAAGCATCATTTTGATTGATAATCGGTATTACTAAGAATCAGAAGTGAAACCTGAAGCCCCTGAACAAAAGCTTGGGTGCAGTTCAACAAAATAATTTTGAAATCAAAATCGAAGTTTAGTGATTTAACGTTTATACTTGAAATAATTGTTTGATCCTGAATAGTTGATTGAACTGCTTGTATTTTCCAGATAAGTAATTATTGTTTCGGCATCGGTGAGCGACTGAACAGCTCCTTGTTGCGGAAAATAACTATCGTAAACCGCAGGTATATAATCAATTACACCAACCTGTAAATTAGCCGCATCAGACAAAATATTACTACTTAAATCACTAATTATCAATTCGTTATTTAGTTGCTCTATATAAACTCCTGCATAATAAAAACCGGCAGCAGATCCAATTAAAAAATCTTTTATCTCAGCGACTGTCATCGTATAAACAATGGTTCCATTATTAAACGGAGATATTTCGAAGATTTCTTTTTTTGTAATATCGCCCTGATTTAAACTTGCTCGTATCCCACCGGTATTTTGAAAAGAAATATCAGCGCTCATCTGACTTTTTAAAGCCTCAACCACAAAACAACCTACCTCCGTTTTTGAATGATACACTTCCGAATATCCAATTACTTCATCAAAATAGGGCAAATTATTGTATTCATCAATTTTTGCCTGCAATTCCGAATCGTATTCAGAATAGTTATTCAGATCGATAATAGTACAATTGATTGATTCTATTTTTTTGTCAACTAGGGTCATTTTTATTTTACCCAATTTATTTAAATAACTACCAGCCTGAAATATTGGAATATCATTAATTGTCGTATTAATTATTTGATGAGAATGCCCTCCAATAATCAAATCGAAATAAGGGTATTGCATCGCTAATTGAACATCGCCCAGACTCCAACTCTTATCATAGCCTAAATGTGATAAAGCAATGTATAAATCTGAATTTTCCTGTTCTTTGATATTGGCGTATTTTGAGATTACATTTTCCGGTCTTTGAAAAGTGAAATTTTGAACTTTCCAGGGATGTGTGGAAGGAATAGTTGCATCCACTTTTCCATCGGTCTCTACCAATCCGAGAAAGGTAACTTTAATATTATCAACCGTGATGGTTTTGTATTCCCAAGGCTCTGGAACAGTTGTAGCATTCATATCAACATTAGCACAAACCCACTCAAATTCAGACTGTTCCATTCTGTTTTCTAAAACTTCTTCTCCATAATCAAATTCATGATTTCCTAAAACCGCAATATCAAATCCAATATCATTCATTATATCAATCATCGGATACCCTTTTTCAGGATGATTATCCACAATAGGATTTCCCGAAAAAAGATCGCCGCCACTTGTTATCAGCACATTTGTTTCAATTCTTTCTTTTTCTACAATGTTTTTTACTTTCGAAAAATTATCAATCTGACCATGGACATCATTGACAAAGAAAATAGTTAGTTCTTTTGAAGTTAAATCCTGATTCGAATCTTCAACTATATTCTCCTTTGAACAACTGGCAAAGAGGAGAATAAACAAAAACAGATGTAGGTAGTATTTCATTTTATAATCGAATAAACAAGATGAATATTTCTTATCAAAGCTAAATAAAAATGAAACATGATTCCATTCGAGTAAAATATAGCTCTTCTTTGTTTTGATGGGCTCAATATATTCTATTTTTTAAATGCTATTTCCGTTCTATTTCAAGCAACCTTAAAGATCAATTTCCATATAATTACTTACTTTTGTTTCCGAATCAATAAAAACATAAACATGAAAAAAACCTTTATCATAATTTTAGGCTTCTTACTCACTTTTCAAGGCTTTTCGCAGGAATCATCTCTAAAAAAAATCAGTTTAGACGATATTTTTAAAAGTCGCCAATTTTCCGGCAAATCCGTTCGCGGAATCGCATCTATGAAAGACGGAGAGCATTATTGCCAATTGAATAAACGAGGAATAATAGAATCGAGCTATAAAACTGGCGAAGAGACAGTTGTCATTGTTGATGCATCTCAATTATTTTTAGCCGATTCAACACTTATCAGAATCAACTCTTATCGATTTAATGAAGACGAAACACAGGTTCTGATTGCCACAAATACAGAATCTATTTACCGACATAGCTCTAAATCTGACTTTTATATATTTGATATTGCTTCAAAAAGCATGAAAGCTTTATCAGAAAACGGAAAACAAAGTCTGGCAAGTTTTTCTCCTGATGGCACAAAAGTGGCATTTGTTCGTGAAAACAATTTATATCTGGTAGATCTAGCAAACCAAGAAGAAAAGCAAATAACTTTCGACGGAAAACCTGAATCAATTATTAACGGAACTACCGATTGGGTTTATGAGGAGGAATTCAGTTTTACAAAGGCCTATTTTTGGTCGCCTAGTGGAAAATATCTGGCTTATTATAAATTCGACGAAAGTAAGGTTCGAGAATATCAACTTACCTATTACGGTGATTTGTATCCAAAATATGAGAAATACAAGTATCCAAAGGCGGGTGAAGATAATTCAATAGTGAGTATTCACGCTTATTCCATTGCCAATGGAAAAACTAAAATAATGGATATTGGCGAAGAAACAAATATTTATATTCCTCGTATTCAGTGGACTAAAACTGATAACGCTTTATCTATTTCTCGTTTAAATCGTTTACAAAACAATTTTGAGCTTTTAATTGCTAACCCATCAACAGGAAATACAGAAGTTATTTATACTGAATCGAATAAATATTATATTGATATTACTGACGATTTGCATTTTATCGCCACTAAAAAAGAAGCCAATCAAGGCTTTATTCTAACAAACGAAAGTGAAGGATTTAAGCAAATTTACTATTACGACATTCAAGGTAATTTATTAAAAAAACTCACCAATGGTTCGTGGGATGTGAATACTGTTCTTGGTTTTGATAATATATCTAAAACAGTTTATTTTTCCGCAGCCAAAAACTCTCCATTAAACAGGGAAGTGTATCGTGTTGATTTAAAAGGAAATATAACTGGTATTGAAACAACAAAAGGATGGAATTCAGTTAATTTCAGCTCAAATTTTAAATATTATATTAGCACATGGAGCGATGCTAACCATGTGCCTGTTTATAGTTTAAAAAACGGCAAGGGGAAGCTTATTAAGTTATTACAAGATAATGAGGAGTTAATTCAAACTGCGAAAGAATTTAACTTTCTTAAAAAAGAATTCTTCAGCATTACAACATCTGAAAATATTGAATTAAACGCCTACCGTATTTTACCTCCAAATTTCGACCAAAATAAAAAATATCCTGTTTTATTTTATGTGTATGGAGGACCTGGTTCTCAAACAGTTCAAAATCGTTGGGCTGGTGGCCGTGGTGCATGGTATCAAATGTTGGCTCAAAACGACATTATAATCGTCTCCGTTGATAACCGTGGAACAGGTTTTCGTGGTGAAGAATTTAAAAAGATGACCTATTTGCAGTTGGGTAAATATGAAATAGCAGATCAAATTGAGGCAGCCAAATATATAGCGTCTTTGCCTTATGTTGACGAAAATAAAATATCCATGTTCGGTTGGAGTTATGGTGGATATATGAGTTCCTTAGCCATGACAAAAGGTGCTGATGTTTTTAGCACAGGAATAGCGGTTGCACCTGTTACTAATTGGAGGTATTACGATAATATTTATACTGAGCGATATATGCGCACACCTCAGGAGAATGCCCAAGGATATGATGATAATTCCCCAATAAATCACGTTGAGAAATTAAAAGGAAATTTCCTTTTAGTCCACGGTAGTACCGATGATAATGTGCATTCTCAGAATACATTTGATTTGGTCACTGCATTGGTTGCTGCCAATAAACAATTCGACTTGATGATATATCCAAATAGCAATCACGGAATTTATACAGGGAAAAATACTTCTTTGAATCTGTATACAAAAATGACAAATTTCTTGTATAAGAATTTGAAATAGAATTAATTGGAAATCATTAAGGGCAGTATTCTTTTGAGTACTGCCTTTTTTCATGCTATTACTCTTTTCGTTTTTCGAAATAAACCAAATGCAGAGTACAATGTAAGAAAGGCTAAAGCAACACTAAAGAAAGTATCAACATAATCGTGAACTCCTTTTCCCTCGAGTAGAAAATACAAAACCAAGGAAATTTCAACCGTTAAAACCGTAAAAAATTTTATAAAAAAAAGCGATTGCTGGCATTCCATCACCAATGAAAAAGCAAGCTTTGACAACCGAAGATTTTTACGCCAAAGATAAAAATTTACAACTACAGCGAAACTATTCACAATAAGACCAAAGAAAACCATTTCCCTATTCAAATCTCTGGGATCAATAAATCTATCCACTGCCATAGCCACAACAACAATAAACGAAGCTATAAATACAAAGGCCATAAATTGAGCGTTAAATCGCTCTGAAACGGGCAATTCTCTTTGTTCTTTAAATGATTTGCGAGTGGACATCCAACTCAGATAAACAGATAAGCTATGAGCTCCACCCATTAACATCTGAGCAATTAAAGTTAAAGAGTTTGAAAATACTGCAATAAAAACGAAAGGAATCCATGTGCTAAAAATAATCCAAAAATTGAATCTAAGTGTTTGCATTTTGCGAAGAGAATACGTTTCATCTTGCTCCAAAATATCCACTGCTATATTATCCCCAAACTTTTTCACGCAAATGAATTAATTTACTATTTATTTTAAAATTCTTTTTCAGAAACTCATTCAACCGTTCCGCACAATATACCGAACGATGTTGGCCACCAGTACAACCAAAATTAACCATTAAGTTTTCAAAGTTACGTTCCTGATATTTTTTGACTGATTGAGTCACCAAATTAAAAACAGACGCCAAAAAAACCTCCACTTCAGCTTCTTTCTCCAGGAATTTAACAACTGGAGTATCCTTTCCTGAAAGGGCTCTATATTCATCGTATCGGCCAGGATTCGGTAATGCACGACAATCGAAAATAAAGCCTCCTCCATTACCATTTTCATCTTTGGGCTTAGAGCCATGAATAAAGGAAAAACTGGTAATAGTAACTGTTAGCATTTATATCAATTTTTAAACAAATTTAAAATTTTAATTGAGAAACTTGCTTTAGAATATTAATAAAATAATTGGTTTCTACTTTAATTTCCTGATTATGAATGATATTATCCAAATTTATTAGTGCTAAAGGAATGCTATTGATAAAATAGGGTTTCTTTTCAATTAAACCTCTAAATCCGTAAGTACCTAATGTTTGAGTTATGCGGATTAAGACAAGCAAATAATAAGCTTGTTCAAAATCAGCATGACTAAAATGGAAATAGCGTGTAAGATTCTCCTCATAATAATTTTTCAATTCCTCTCTCAAGGGAGTGCTCAAATTGGCAGATGCCTGATATAATAGCGAAACCAAATCGTAGAGCATTGGACCTTTTCGCCCACCCTGATAGTCGATAAACCAGACTTCTTCGTTTCGAATGTGAATATTCCTTGCTTGAAAATCGCGAAACATAAATCCTTTCCATGCTTGCTGACTTATTTCTTTGGCCAGAAGGCGAAAATCGTTCTCTAATAATTGTTCATCAAAAGTAATCCCAGAAATTTTTAAGAAATAATACTTGAAATAATTCAAATCCCAAAGAATTGACTGGGAATCAAATTCAGGTCTCGGATAAGCAAAGGTTTTGAAATCAATTTCTTCATTTCCATAAATTTGCAATTTAAAAAGCTCATCAATTGCCTTCTTATATAGCTGTATTATAAATTCAGATTCTCCTTGTTTTTTGAGACAAGCTAATAAATTTGTATCGCCCAAATCTTCCAACAAATAATATTTTTCATTCTCAGAAGTGCAATAGAGATCGGGTACATGAATTCCTTCTATTTTAAAAGTATTTGTGAAATGAAAAAACGCTCTATTCTCTTTTATATCAGCATTATACGCACCAATAAAAGATTCAGTTTCAGAATAAATACGAAAATAGGATCGAGGTGAAGCGGAAGAATTTTCAAGTGATTCAATTAGAATGGGAGCGCGGTTTTTCCAGGATAAATACAGGGTTTCAAGTTCTTGCTTATGCTCCATAAAAATGACTTTCACAAATATAAAAAAAACTCCCAATCAAATCAATGATTGGGAGCCAATTATTATTCCCACTTAAAATTAACGCATTGCAAACATACGACTTTATTTTACAGATTGCAAGTAATCTTCAAGTTAATTAACATTTTTTCACAAAAAAAACCTCCAATCAAATCAATGATTGGAGGCCAATTATTATTCCCACTTAAAATTAACGCATCGCTGCAAAGATATAAACTTTCTGAAAATTAAAAAATAACTTTCAAAATATAAATCACATAATCATTCTCCTTTGTAAATTATTTTAAAAAGAGTTTTAATTCCCAGACATTTATCAAAAATAATTTTATCGTATCCAAATTATTCTAAGAAGAAATCGAGCAGTTTAATTCAAAAACTTAACCAATGCTCCCCATTTTTTATCGACTTTAAAATCGAGTTTCAGGTAGAAATTCCCTAAAAGAAAGTGCGCTTTAATTATATTCACTCCTTCACTCGCCATCAAGTTGCAAAAAGTATCGATCATAGCAGAGCCAATTCCCCTACCTTTTAAAGGTGTTGTTACAGCGCTTCCATCTAATAAAACTACATTATTTTCTAAAACAATATAGCACAAACCTCCTACTACCCTACCCTGTTTATCGATAACCACCATGTGTTTATCCATTTTAGAAATCGATTTTGGATAATTTTCTTCGAAAAACAATCGGTATAGCTTCCCTATCTCACTTGGTTCCAGCGGCTCCCTAAAAACGTATTCAGACTCAAATTTATCTTTAATGTACGAATTAATCACTACCTGTTCCTTTTTGCTTTCTCGAAGTTTAACCACATCGAGCTTCTGCTGTCGCTGCAAACGGGAAAACACCATTCGACTAAATACACCCTTATCATCTGGACTGGTTAAAACTGCTTGTAAATCAGATAGTTCTAATAAATGCGTGGCTGATATGGAAGTATCTTTATCCATTCTTTCTAAAAGAATATCAAATGCTTTTTTAATATCTTTATTCGCGTTAGCAAAATAAGTTTTTCTATAAAGCCGATAGCGCACAATTTCAGCAAAACGATAAATTCTATAGAGACTGGAAAGCTCAAAAATAGTCTGCTCCTTTGCAATAGCTGTCGCTGCAGGATTTATTTTTTCCCATTCGATGTATTGATTTTTAGAATTATAATAAGCCAATGGCATATAATACTTCGATTGCATTTCTTCTAAGTAATCATCCAATATACGACTCAATGGAAAATTATCGGGAGTTAAAAGTGGTTCTTTTTTCAAATCCTCCTTTAAGTCTTCAAAAAAATCGAGGGCTTTGTTATAGCCAAGGCTTTCTATACATGCGTCCAATATCCACCTAACCGAAAGCTGTTTAGTAACCCAGGGATAATGTGCTTCCAATCGAAAATAGAAGTTTTCAATCATAGGTTTAATCAATGAAAGCGTATTCTCATATTCTTTTAGCCCAGCAACTGAAATTATGGTTGCCGATTCGAGGTAATCCAATTCAGGCACGACTACATTATTTGGTGTAATAATACCGGGAACAATCTGGAAACCACTTTGTTTCCATGCAGTATAGAAAACAGCTAAACCTTTGATAAACATTTTTCGCCAGGGATTACTAATATTTAAATAGCCCAATGAATGATGAATACCAGCCAATTCGCGCACCTTGTCCCAAATACTTAATTCGCCAATAAACTTGCTTGTTAATGCACCATCTTTTGGACGATAACATCCCAAAGCGGGCACGCTTAAAGTTGCATAAGGATAACCCGAAATAGCCGAAAGCCAATGCACTGTTTTAGCACCCATGGACAATCGGATATTTTTATTGATCATAAAATGCAAGTCAAAATGTTTTCCATGTGTAGTATTGATACTCAATCTAAAATGCCTGAAATTTTCAAAGGATTTTAATCTGGAAATCCACATTCCCTTATTGAAGATTTGATCTATATCAAAATCATCTTCTTCATAAGCAAGCATCACCGATTGCCTTATAAATGTTGAATCAGAAAAAATAGTTAATATATTCGCTATCTGTTCACTGGTAATCCCTTCTTCAAAAACCAGCTTTTTCTCCCAATCATTTTTTGAATAAAGAACAGATTTCTGCCTTAAGGTTTTATCAAAATTCTGATAAAGCATTTTAAAATAATCGTAAGCTACATCAGCTAAATAAGGATCAGATTTATGGAGTATCCAGCTTGCAAACTCAGCTCGAATTGAACTATAATATTCAAAGTGATTGTTTGCAAAATTATACAACAGTTTTAGGACATTATTAAATTGCTTACGTGTTTCCTTGTCAGCCGGCCAATTAAGCTGTACTCTATAATTATACAATCTTTGACGGAGGCTTTCCAAATGTTGCTTCCCCATATCTTCGGAGGCAATTTCTTTAATTGACATTTCATTTAAGAAACTTAAACCCGATTGAATAAATACAGGAAATAGCTTAGTATAATCCGGATTTGAATCATCAAGTAATAATATCTTATAAGCTAAAACACGCACATTTTCTTCGGGGTGACAAGCTAAAGCTTCCAGGCGTCGACGAATTACTTCCGACACTTTTTCATCGTACTGATTAAATATCTCTTTGATTTGCAATGTATTATCTATTGCGTTTTTACTTTCTCCAAATAAAGCACAGCTAATCAAATTATTAACAAAAGTCAATCGCTGATCGCGAAGTTGAAACAATGGCGGCAGGGTAGCTACACTGTATATATCGGACGTTGCAAAAGGTCGTTCCACTTGTGAACTCACATTTTTTAAGGGCAAATCCCAACCTTCTTTTACGGGGCAAAACTGTATAATTCCCGGATTTCCGATCCACAAGCGCGGTTGCCGAGTAAATAACCCTAAATCAATTTCTGAATTTTTTAAATTATAAATCAGACTGCCAATCAACACTTTCCCTTCCTTTTTTAATTTCTTTAAGGCCAGTATTTGCTTGGTTTGTTTATTAAACAATCCATATCCATTTACACCAATGTCGGTTTCCAAAATACCTAAATCTCTAAAAAACCATCGGGGAATACTGATGTTTAATTTTTTGATTTTCAGTACAATAATATTGCTCTCGTATAAACGACTGATGCTATCAGAAAAATTTGCTTCAATAACTTTACGATTAAAACTACCTTTTGGAGTTAACTCGCCATTCTCCAGCGTAAACTCTCTTTTTAGAATCGAAAAATTTATGACTCTTTCATAAGGAGCTAAATCTTTATTCGCTGCCGCAATAATTTGATGGAAATATTCCATCCTGTTTTCTGAATTGCCTGTTGGTTTTAAAACTGGATCTTCCAGATCAGGCGCAATAAGTAAAACATTATAAGGCTTTGCATCTCCTACTAAAAAAGTATGTTTTATTCCCGGAACATCAACAAATAACTTTTCAACCGTTTTTGGGGCAATAGTTTGACCTTTATTGTTTTTGTAAATATCTTTCAAACGATCAATGATCTCAAAATAGCCTTCGGCTGTTTTCTTAAAAATATCGCCTGTTGGCAACCAAAAATCATTTTTATTATTCTTTGGAAAATGAATTAAATCTTCGGGTCCAGCATCTTCTAAATAACGTGCAATATAATGACCACTAATCTCCATCTCGTTTTCAGACGTAAAACGCGCATTAACACCTGGCAAAGGAATGCCTGTTGTTGATTCGATATATTTACCTGGAGGTGTCATTGAAATGCCACCTGTAGCTTCGGTCATACCAAATCCACTGCACAAATAAATTCCATTGTCTTGGAAAAACCGGAAAATCTTTGGATCGAGATAGCCAGCAGCAGATAATCCCCAGCGAAGCCTGTTTCCAACAACAGAACGTAGTTTTAATTGAATTTCCTCCGGAGAATCAGATTGCTGAATAATCTCAATTGTTCTTTCGTAAAGTTGCATCCAGCGTAATGGAACACTAATAAAAACTGATGGATTTACTTTAGGAAATAGTGAGAGTAAAGTTTCTGAAGCCGTATTTCCAGTAAAAACATAAGTTCCATACCAATAGATTGAACCCAGCATTTCCAAAAAACGTCCGAAAGTATGAAACAAAGGCAAAAAGCAAAGCATCACTTCTTTATCGCCAATACTTGGCACTGCTGCTGCTCTGGCAAATCGCTTTGAAACCAGATTGTAATTTGAAAACGAAACACCTTTAGGCAAACCTGTGCTTCCGGAAGTAAACATAGTGGTAGAAACCTGATTGACTGGTTTTTTTTTGCGTTTCGATAAAACCTGATCAATCTCCTTTAAATCAGTCGCTTTACACTCCTCGCCTAAAAAGAAAATATCTGTTTCGTTCGTATTTATGGATGGGTCGAGCACAAAAATGGTAAAAGGCTCTTTGACTTCATTTCTAAGACTTTCCAGCACCTGCAAACGACCAGGAGTATCAACAATTGCTGTATTAATCTCAAGCTGATCAAAAATAATTAAAAGAGCTTCTTTATTGAAATGAACATTCAGAGGCGTATCATAAATATCGTAAAACAAACATGCTAAATCGCAGCTGGCACTTTCTACACTATTCTCAGAATAAATAGCTACACGAGGTGATTCCTTATTAAAACGATAAAAAACAGCAGCAATCTCACGCACATGCAATTGAACCTGTTTATAGGTCAGACGGGAAGGCATATCACTGCTCATATCTATGAACAATGTTTGATTTCCAATTTCGTTTACACGATGCTCAAACATATCATTTAAGGAATAGTTTGATAATTGAATTGCTTTAAAAACAATTTCAGTCCAGCGATTATGATCGCTGCTCTCAGGCAAAAATTGCAAAAACGAACTTCTTCCACTCAGGTTTAAAAACTGATAGGCCAATGCCTGATCAACTTTCTTTGATTTAGACTTCAAATAAAGACTTTCTGCTAAATCTAATATCTGCAGAGCAAGCCCTTGTTTTTCATCCTTGGTAAAAGCTTCGGAATCTTTCCACTGCGAAAGCAAATTATTTAATGTTGAGACTTTCATACTATTTGCATATAAATTATCACCACAATATTAATTTAAGATATTGTGGCAAATTAAGTAATTTTATAGGAAAGAAAGTGCTGAAGAAACTATTGAGTTCAAAAATAAATAGTAATCACCTGTATTTCAATGATTTGTATCGAACAAAAAATTTAAACCGTAAATACCACTAAATAGGACTTTGCCAGGGTTTTTTATTCTTTTGTATAATTTTATCCTGTGTTTGAGGGCACGGAATCTTACGTTTTTTCATTTCCTGATTATGCCCAATTTGAGTCTGAGGAAAACGTTTCTTCTTAGAAAAAAACACTTGAACTCCAAGACCCAAAAAGACAAAGCTTAAAAGGACAGAACTAATTAATATGATTTTGATAAGCATAACTTAATAATATAAAGTACAAACTAAACGGCGCTCATGAGCATTGTTCCTAAACTCACCCAAATATATTCCTTGCCATGTTCCCAGAGCCAGGCGCTCATTTTTGATTGGAATAGTAATTGACTGTCCAATAATTGAACTTTTGATATGTGCTGGCATATCATCGCTTCCTTCAAAAACATGAATATAATCCGAATCGTTTTCAGGAACAAGTTTATTCAATATTGTTTCAAAATCGATGCGAACACTTGGGTCTGCATTTTCATTAATTGTTATTCCGGCAGAAGTATGCTGAATAAAAAGATTTATCATTCCAATTTTTGGCAAATTTGGAAGAGCTGCCAGCACCTCCGAAGTGATTAAATGGAAGCCCCTGATCTTTGGTTTTAATCGAATTTCTTTTTGAATAATCATATACAAATGTACGAAATTAATAGGCATAAAAAACCCCTGTAATTGCTTACAAGGGTTTTAATTACTAATTATTGAGCTTTTTTAGCGATGTCTTCTAACATAGTAGTAGTCAATGATTTAGGACGCTCAAGTGCATATCCTAAAGCTCTGTCCCAGGTAATATTAGCCAATACACCAATTGCACGACCAACACCAAACATTACTGTATAGAAATCGTACTCTGTGATGCCATAAAACCATTGAATTACACCCGATTGTGCATCCACATTTGGCCATGGATTCTTGGCTTTTCCTTGTTGAACCAAAATATCAGGAACCACACGATAAAGCATATCTACATATTTGAAGATTTTATCGTCAGGTAGATGCTTTATGCAGAAATCACGCTGAGATTGGTAACGTGGATCTGTTTTACGCAATACTGCGTGACCAAATCCAGGAATTACTTGACCGCTGTTCAATGTATCCCAAACAAATTGTTTCATCATTTCTTCAGTTGGCTCTACTCCATCCAACTTATCCATAACGCCTTGTAACCAACGTAAAACTTCCTGGTTGGCTAAGCCATGTAAAGGACCAGCTAGCGCATTTAAACCAGCTGATAATGAGTAATATGCATCAGATAAAGTAGAAGCAACAAGGTGAGTTGTATGAGCCGAAGCATTTCCAGACTCATGATCCGAATGTAAAATGAAATACATACGTGCTACATCATCATAAGGAGGGGCAATACCCATCATATGAGCAAAATTAGCGCCCATATCCAAGCTAGTATCGGCAGGGATATGAATGTCACCTTTATACTTCATGCGATAAATATAGGCAGCTATAGCAGGTAATTTTGATAGAAGATCTGTTGAATCCTCATACATTGTTTCCCAACCTGTCATTTTATTGTATCCAGTTTCGTAAAATTTAGCAAATTTGCTTTCACGCTGCATGGATAAAATTGCAGTTGAAAACATCACCATAGGATGAGAATCGCGGGGCATGGCTCTTAATATGTCGATTACATACTGAGGTGTTGCACTTCTCCCTTGAAAATCTTCAACCAATGCCATGGTTTCTTTCATTGTAGGTACTTCTCCCGTTAATAAGAAATGCCAGAATCCTTCAACATAAGGATAGTCTTTTCCTTTTGGTTTTGGTAAAGCTGCCATGGTTTCAGGAATAGTAAGTCCCCTAAAGCGAATACCTTCCATAGGATCGAGGTAGGATATATCTGTAACTAAACAACGGACACCCCTTGCGCCTCCAATTACCTGTTCAATGGTAACTTCACCCACTTTTACAGCACCAAATTTTTTAGCAAGTTTGGTGGTTCTTGGTCTATGCTCATCAATTTTTTGAGCCAATTTTGTTTTTAAGGTTGACATTTTTTTAAGGTTTTTTTATATTTATTGAAGCTTAGCTTTTAAGCTTTCATTTATTGGTCTTGAGAAATTCCCTGTTGTTAAATATTGATCTTTGCCTTAATAAAACGCCCTAATTACGTATGTCATTTCATAGCCATCAAGCTCAACAACGTGTTTGTTACTTTAATTTTTTCTTTTTAAATTTGAACCCATTGATTATATAATATATTGAGTATTTATGCTAAAATGAGTTTCAGTATTTTTACAAATTGGCTGAAATGAAATGTAAAAGTACTAAATTTCTCTTATGTATGCATAGTAATTAATGAAAAATAAAATCATTCTAAATAATTTACAAATCCTTTATGGACACCGAATAGAAAGAATATACTTAGCCAATATATTTAAGCGTATCTGGTCAAAATTAATTGCAATTTACCTCATAATTTCGACTGATTTTTATCAACTTTCCATGAACACTTGTATCTATTTTTCTAAAATAACAGTAGTGTGAAAGCGAAAATAATTGACCCTAAAATCATCAACACAAATGAAAACGGAAATATTTCTTTTGCTTTGAGACCAGTTATACCCAATAAGGGTAGCGCCCAAAAAGGCTGAATCATATTTGTTAATTGATCGCCATAGGCTAAAGCCATAACAGTTTTAGGAATAGAAACCCCTAAATTCAAAGCTGTCTCAATCACAATTGGACCTTGAACTATCCACTGACCACCTCCTGACGGTACAAAAATATTTACTATTGCTGCGCTAAGCATTGAATAAAAAGGAAAAGATGCTTCAGAAGAAATATCCAGAAAAAATTGCGTAAATAACACTGACAGACCAGAATATTTCATAATACCCATTAAACCTGCATACAATGGAAATTGAATTAAAATGCCGGCAGAGCTACCAATTGCTTTTTCTAGTGCTTTTAGAAAATCAGTAATAGTGCCGTGCGCAAGAATAGCCAACCCAAAAAGCAATACATTTATGTAATTCAGATTAATAAAACTTAAATCATTCGCTGTGACCATCATAAAAACAGGAATTGCCAATAATAGAAAAGCAAAAAACAGAGCAAAAAGTTTTGAATAATCCAACTTTTCCGCTCCAATGGGAGTCTCCATTTTTGTCGTAGTTTTACGCTCATCTATATGCAGTCTCACTACTTCTCCTTGCATCATAAAACCTATTGAATAAAAGAATAAGGGAATTAAAATCAGCAAAACAGCTGAAGCAAAAAGATTCATTGTAGAAAAAATCGTTTCTGACAAAAATACCTGACCAATCCGTTCCGCCAAAAAATGATTAGCCTCCGCAATTTTTAAAGGCGCCGATCCAGACAAGCCTCCATGCCAGACCATCATTCCTGAATAAGCAGCAGCACCCAATAAACCATAATTAAATTTTAAGCCTTTAGAGGAATACACTTCGGCAATTTTTCGGGCGAAAATGGCACCAAAAACAAGTCCTAATCCCCAATTAAACAAGCTTACCAAAATGGTTAAAAAACTAAGTAAAGCTGCCGCTTTCGCATTGGTATTCACCATTATACTGAGTTTTGCAATCAAACGATCGATCCCTTTCGAAAGTGCCAAAACATAGCCTAAAACAAGGATTAATATCATCTGCATAGTAAATTCCATCAAAGACCAAAAGCCACTGTTCCAGTAAGTTAGAATATCGTAAGAACGTGTCCAATATCCAATTTCATCAGGCTTGAAAATAAGAGCCAAAACCATGGTAAATATCGTCAGGACGATGGCAATACTCATAGGTGAAGGGAGCATTTTTTGAAAAGCTCCCATAAGTCGATTGGCTAAATTCATATAAAAGATATTAATAAGCCAAATATACAAAAGTGACTTTTAGTACTTATACAAAATTTTCGTATTAAATTCTATTTTGAATGATTCTAAATTATTATTTTTCTTATCTTTGCAATCGATAAAAAATAACAATTGAAAATAGTAAAATTCAGGCATTCACTGTTTTACTAAATTAAGAGGAATAAAATGCAAAAGGATAAGAAATATAGCATAAAGAAAACCGACAAAGAAACACTTGAAAAATGGTATCGACTTATGGTTTTAGGTCGAAATTTGGACGAAAAAGCGCCCAATTATTTAAAACAAGCTTTAGGATGGTCCTACCACGCTCCCTATTCTGGGCACGATGGAATTCAATTGGCTATTGGGCAAGCTTTTGAAGCCAATAAAGACTTTCTTTTTCCCTATTATCGTGATATGTTAACCGTATTATCTGCTGGGATGACTGCTGAAGAAATTATCCTCAATGGAATTTCAAAAGCAGCCGATCCTGCTTCAGGTGGTCGACATATGTCGAATCATTTTGCAAAACCAGAAATCAATATTCAAAATGTTTCTTCCTGTACGGGCAACCATACGCTTCATGCTGTGGGTGTTGCACGCTCCATCAAATTAAGCGGTACAAAAGCTGTTTCTATAAGCTCGCAGGGCGAATCATCAGTTTCAGAAGGCTATGTGTATGAAGCTATTACAGGTGCTGACAAAGAACAATTGCCTGTGATTTTCGTAATCCAGGACAATGGCTATGGCATTTCTGTTCCTAAAAAAGATCAAACAGCCAATCGCAAAGTGGCCAATAATTTTAGTGGATTTAAAAACCTGACCATTATCCATTGCAACGGGAAAGATGTTTTTGATTCGATGAATGCAATGGACGAAGCCAAACAACATGTTTTAACAACTGGCAATCCGGTTATTCTACAAGCCAATTGTGTCCGAATTGGCTCTCACAGCAATTCGGATGCCCACGAGTTGTATCGCGATGATTTTGAGCGTAATTACGTAAAAGAATACGATCCGCTCTCAAAATATCGTCGATTATTATTGCGCTACAATCGTTTTACGGAAGAAGAATTATCAGCAATTGAAAGCGACGCCAAACAAATCGTAAAAAAAGCGCATAAAGTTGGCATTACTTCAGCCGATCCTTCTCCTGATAGTATTTACGATTTTGTTACTCCTACAGCTTATCAGGCTGAAAAATACAAAGATGGACTTCATAATCAAACAGAAGGAACTAAAATTAAATTTATTACAGCTTTAAATGAAACATTGAAAGCTGAATTCAGACTCAATCCAGAGACCTACCTCTATGGACAGGATATCGCGAATAAGGATAAAGGAGGGATATTTAATGTCTCAAAAGGAATGCAACAGGAGTTTGGTAAAAAACGTATTTTCAATGCTCCTATAGCAGAAGATTTTATTGTGGGCACAGCCAATGGCATGTCACGCTTTAACGATAAAATGCGCATTGTGGTGGAAGGAGCTGAATTCGCCGATTATTTCTGGCCTGCAATGGAACAGCTTGTAGAATCTTCGCACGAGTACTGGCGCACAAACGGTCAATTTGTTCCCAATGTGACCATACGATTAGCTTCCGGAGGTTATATTGGAGGTGGACTTTATCATTCGCAAAATATTGAAGCAACACTCACTACTTTTCCTGGAATTCGAGTAGTTTATCCTTCCTATGCAGATGATGCAGCCGGATTATTAAGAACTAGCATTCGCTCAAAAGGAATTACACTTTTCCTCGAGCCCAAGGCTTTGTATAACGATCCGAAAGCGGAAGCCATAGTTCCAGACGATTTTGAAGTCCCCTTTGGCAAGGCAAGGATTCGCCGCAAAGGCTCAGATATGACCATACTCACTTATGGGAACACAACTCCAATGTGTGTTGAAGTGGCTGATAAACAAGCGAAAGAAAGGGGAGCTGAAATCGAAGTAATCGATTTAAGATCGCTATTACCTCTAGATACAGAGACAATTATTGAATCAATTAAAAAAACAAACAAAGTATTAATTGTTCACGAGGACAAAGTTTTCAGTGGATTTGGAGGCGAAATTGCAGCTCAAATTTCCGAAGAAGCCTTTGAGTTTTTAGATGCTCCCATAAAACGAGTTGGAGCTGCATTTACACCCGTAGGTTTCAATCGCATTTTAGAAAAAGCAACGCTACCAAATGCTGAAAAAATAGAACTTGCTGTTAAAGAATTACTTGAATATTAATAAATTATCTATGCAAAAAATAGGACTTTTCTATAGTTTCAATACAAAGAATACATCCAAAGCAGCGAATTTAATTACAGAAGCTTTTGGAAATGAAAACATTGAAGCCAACAATGTTGAAGAAACAACAGAGGAGCAATTCGATGCTTATAAAAATTATATCATTGGAGTGCCTACCTGGTTTGATGGTGAATTACCAAATTATTGGGATGAGTTTGTGCCTGCTATGGAAGAAATGGATTTTACAGGAAAAAAATTCGCTCTCTACGGTGCAGGTAATCAAAAAGAATACCCTGAAAATTTTGTTGATGCCATTGGAATTATGGCCGATTTGTTAGAATCACTGGGTGGTACTATTGTTGGAAAAGTAGTCAATGATGGTTATAAATTCGAACAATCAAAGGCATTAAGAGGAGATGCTTTTATTGGACTTCCCCTCGACTTTGAAACTCAACCAAAACTTGTAAAACCAAGAATTGAGCATTGGGTTGAACAGCTGAAAAAAGAATTTATTTAATGTAGATAGTTGAGTAGTTAAGACGGAAAGTAGTTGAGTGGTTAGCTTGTTTAACTAGGTCACCTACTTCCCAACTTACATTACTTACCCTACTCACCCACTTAACCTACTCACCCACTTAACCTACTTACCTATTTCATCATAATTTTCAAAATAAATTCATCCTGAACAATTAAAATCGTAATTTTGCAGTCGCTTAGCTGAATTGGCTTGCTTTTTGCAATACATATCAGCAAACAAACTTGGGGTTGACTGGATTTGACAGCAAGGGAGTTGGAATGTAAGCATGCCGAGTGTTGTGAATATAGCTCGTAAATCCTAATTCTCACAGCTATGTAAATGGCGACAACAATTATGCTCTCGCAGCTTAATACTACTCAGTAGATTATGCTAAATCCCAGAAACTAGGTTTCGGGACGAGACATCTCGCAGAAGGACCTGCCTTGTTCCTAACTGATTTCGGGGTGTAGTAAATTCAAGGACCGCTTTTTTCTCGCTTCGCGAAGAAAGTTAAATAAAGAAGCTAAGGAAATTGTTTGGGTGTCTTTTCCCGGTCGGTTTCTCGAAAATCAATAAAAGACTACGCATGTAGAAAGCTTTTTGATTACTTGTTTGGACGAGGGTTCGAATCCCTCCAGCTCCACAATAAAAAAAACCACACGATTGTGTGGCTCAGAGCTAAAAAATACATTAAGTTTAATGAATATATTTTTTAGTGATGAGACTGACGAGTGTAGCGAGTAGGTTTTTTTTCAATTGTACCCCCCAAAGGGATCAATAAAATTAATCCCTCTAGCTCCACAAAAATTAAACGAAAATTAGTTTTCGTTTAATTTTTTTAGGTCCCATAGTTCAATGGATAGAATTTAAGATTCCGGTTCTTAAGATAGAGGTTCGAATCCTCTTGGGATCAC
>CAYPOW010000006.1:18631-31967 GCA_964412145.1 uncultured Draconibacterium sp. | reverse complement strand
ATTGGTAAAGGAGCCTGAAATAATATGGTGCGTATTCTTTGACGGAAAATACTGCAAATTGTCGTCACCTGCTGAGACATAGATCAGGTCGGGATATTTATCCAAAATAGAAAGCATTGCCTTTCTAAATTCTTTATAATCAGGGTGATGGTTGTCCTTTCTTGTGCCAAGTATTTTCCTATACAGCGTATAAGGAGCTTCTAAAATACTTTGCCAAAACGAAAAATAACCATCACTATTTCCGTAACTTTTAAGCGAATTATGTGCTGCAATTACAATATGTTTAGTTGAATAATGTCTTCGAATAGCATCTTCAAATTGAACTAAAACATCCGTGCTTGCTTCAATGCCGCACTTATTAAAACGTCTGTCGTATTTATGCACCCACCAATGACTATCCATCAGGATGATAACTAAATGCTCATTTAACACGACTTCTTTTGGCCCGGGGCAAGCAGCTTCGGGAGAAAAAACAAAACCCTGGTAATCCTTTTTTAGCTTATCCCCTATCTCTTTGATTATAAATTTTCCTGATGAACCTCCATCCGCCCATTCTTTTTCACCGGGAACAAACAGCAAAGGAATCTTGCTATCTGAAAAAAGTCTATCTGAAATTTTGTTTATTTTAGGATTATAAATATTTCCCAGCATTAGTAATGCTTGATCATTTGTTTTTTGTGATTCCTCTTGCCATTTCTTTAGCAGTTTACCATCATAATCCTCATTTGATGCATTACCTGTAAATAAAATACTGTAAGAGTTTGTTGATTGTGCGATTAAATTTTTTGAACTAAAAACAAATAGCATCAACGGTATTAAATATAATATATGTTTAAATTTCTTTTTCATTGAAATCAAAATTTAAGTTGAACTAATAAACCTGATGAAGCTCCTGCATAGGGAACTATGGATAGATTCTGATTTTTAACCTTCATTCTTTTATGAAAATGAGGTACAAGAATTCCGAATGCCGCCCCAACAGCAATTCCTGTTAAAACATCTGTTGGAAAATGCTTTAAACCCTTGTATCTAAAATAGCCAACAAGGGCAGGCGGAATAAGTGCAGCTGAATAAAACAGCCATTTTTTTCCTTTTGTTTCCGGGTGATAATCTGTATAAACTTTGGCCATAAAAAAGGAGGCCGCTGCAGTTGATGATGTATGTCCGCTAAAAAAAGAATCTTCAGATCCCATTTTCAGTTTTTCATCCATTGGTATTTCCGGGAAATAAACAAATGGTCGTGCACGATAACTTAGCAAAGGACCAGCATAAGAGAAACTTAAATTAACAGCTTGAGTTTCAAGATATAAAAAAACTATGTCCAGGGCATCCTCTTGTATTTCCTTATCGAGCATTAAGCTAAAAGGAAGAGCAAGCATAATATTCATAGCCACATCTGAAGCTTTAATGGCATTTTCGCGTGTTTTAGCCGAGTACTTTTGTGTTGCAGCATGCCGGTCAAAAAACCAAACATCATTCACATTGAGAGCCATAATATCAGTCTCTTCAATTACAGGTTTGCGTTGAAGTAGCTGAAAGCTGAAATAATTTACAGAATGATGAAGCAGGTTAATCGGAATTTCAACTTTTCTATTGAACTGGTAAACTTTCGCGTTCATTGTGGTATCCTCTTGCGCCAAAACCGGTTCAATCTGTGCAAAAACGAATGCTATTATCATCCACTTAATTGATAATCCGCTACTTATATATTTCGCTGAAGAGTATATATTAAACATTGTATTTATCGTGAGAAATAGTCAATTTTTCAGGATTGCTCAGTTTCGGGAGTATGGTTTCCTTTTTTTTCTGAAAGCGTTGCATTCGTCTTAAAATCTTGTCCAGCATTTTTACTGCTTTATCAATATACATCCCTTTATTTAACATCACACATTCAGCTCTTTGAGCCATTCCTGCGTCTGTTATTTCTGATCGGGTTGGCACTCCTTTTTTTGCCAGATTTTCCAATACTTGTGTAGCCCAAACATCAGGAATATGAGCAGCTTCACAAATCCTCAGAATTTCTTCCTGTATGCTGGCGAAATTTTTCCAGCCAGTTTCTATTGCCAAATCGCCTCGGGCAACCATAACTCCAATTGGATAGGTTTGCATCCCCTTTAAAAGTATAGTGGGCAAATTCTTAAATCCTTTTTGAGTTTCAATTTTTAAAATAATGCCAATGGATTTTTCATATTTGCTTAATTCATCCAGAAGTTGTTGAACATCATTTTCATTATTTACAAAAGAGAAATTTACAGTATCCGCATTTAATGCTACAAATTCAAGATCTTGCCTATCCTTATCCGTCAAACCACTTAAACCTAACTTGCTGTTTGGCAAGTTAATACCTTTATCGGCTCTAAGTTTGCTTCCCGTAGTTCGCGCATAGGTAATCTTAATCAATAATTGATCTTCATTTGCCTCTTCTACTATGCCTTCTATCATTCCATCATCAAAAAAGATGGGCTCCCCAATTTTAACATCATCAAATATTTCTGGTAAGGTGCACGAAATGTGAGCGTACTCTATTCGCCTGCCTCCTTCATCGAATTGTGCCGGTTCGCCTGGCCAAGGATCACGATGAAGAATGAGTTTATCACCGGTAAAAAGCAGTATAAATTGTTCAATGGGCAACAATTCACCAACATACTTTTTTTCCTCTCCGCTTGCATTCTCTTTGTTTACAAGTAATTCAGTTCCTGTTGAAATATATGCAGAATCGCTGCAACTACCCCACTTCCCTTTCCCTTGTTTTCTGTCGATACTAATTTTGCATTTTTTTTCTCGAGAGTCTGTAAAACAGATTGTATCTCCACGTTTTATTTTTCTCAGAAATAGCTCATCAATTGGGATAATAACATCCGCAGAATTGTCCGGTGGAGAAATATCGCGTGGAGCTATCCATATTTTTGCAGGTTTTGTAACCACACCAAGCTGGTCGCGCAGTGGCTTAATATGAATGACTTTGGGACCTGATTTAATCGAACCAGTTCTCAATTTTGGACCTCCAAGATCCATCATTATTTTACATTTCTTTTGCTGTGCATTATTGGCTCTGTGGATATTGTCTATCATTTTTGCCCAAATTTCCGGTCCATCGTGGGCACAATTAATTCTGGCACTATTCATTCCCAAACCAATCAGACGATTAACCATCGAATAATCATCTGCTGCAGTGGAAGGTAAGGTTACCATAATGCGCGTACGTCTTTTCTTGGATTTGTACCCGAATAATTGTTTTGTATTCTTTTTGAGAAGCTTTTCGCTTTTTTTTATCGAAATAAATCCCTTTTTCTTTTCAAACTTAATGTTTCCTATCAAATGATTTATAATTGTTTTGATGGTAAGAAGGCTATGCATAACGTGCCCTTCTATATTTGCCAGATTGGGCAAGCCGATATATTTTAATTTATCTTGTAGAGCATCAATGTCAAAACTTCTGAAAGCCAGATAATGGGTCAGATTTAGGGCACTTTCCCTATAAATAGGATGCGCTTTCGAAATCAAATCCTGATTGTTTCTTTCAAGTTCTTTTGCCATTCGAATAATTTGATCAATTTGATTATTGATGTCAATTAATTTTTCCTGATTTTTCATCATCTAGCATTTTCTAATTAAAAATAAACTTATAACTGCAAGAATACCAACAAGAAAGCAATAACCGAAACCACTATTCCCACCATAAAAATATTATATGCCCAGCGCAACAATTTGTATTTTTTTGCAAGTACTTTTCCTAAAGCATATTGATCTTTTGTCATTGTAGAATATAAATATTGGTCGTCATTTATCATTTCTTTAATTGCCCATTCATATTCTTCAAGTTTCATCTTGTAAAAATTTCCGAAGAACAACATATTAACCTTTCCCTGCTTAATATCCTCGCGTGAGAAATCACCTTTGGAAATATTTGGACGTGTAGATAAAATGGCAAGAATAATGGTCGACAAACTAAAAAGAATAAATATTACAGTAGGTAAAATAATAGCAGGCTCTACTTTAAATTTACTCGCAATTGCTGCCAGGCCAAGTGAAATAATGATACCATTTAGCGAAATCAGAATATTGGATTTATTATCGGCTATGGAACTCAGACTTATTTGATTTCGCGCGGTAAGTTTAAACATCGAATCCACACCACGTGAATATTTAATAGCCTGATTTACTTCTTTTCCCGTCTTTTTCAGTTGACGTTTGCTTATGTTGTTTTGTATTTGTTTTAAATTCTCTTTCTTTTTGTTTGTGATTTCTCGCAAACAATAATTTGTGAAGAAAGTATGTTTTTCAAAAAACTGTATGGACTCCTTATCAAATTCGGATTTCTTCATTGACCTGGCTCCTACTGCTTTCAACTCCAGTCTTAATTTTTCCGCCAAGTCAAAATACCCTTCCTGTCCAAGGTGCATCATATCAGCATCACATAAAATTTGGGCAATTTTCGATTTGGGATTTTGGGGAATTTCAGTCGCCAGTATACATTCTGAAACAAGATCAATAGTTTCTTTGTCTATACCTCTTTTCTTTAGAAAAAGAGCGACAAATGCAACACTTTCTTTTTCGTGACCTAAATAAATCTTTGTATATCCTGTATCGTGAAACCAGGCACTGGTTAACAGAATATTCATTTCATCCTCACCCAGTCTTTCCTTTACTCCAATAATTTCAGCATTTTTTACTACCAAATGCGTATGATTAATCGTATGATAGGAAAGATTTTCAGACGATTCATTTAAGATGAGATTATTGACATAATCCTCAATCTCTTTCAATAATTTTGAATTAATCTTCATCGGTTCTATTATTTTAGGATTTCTATATTTTTCTCTTTAACATATTTATAGAGCGAAATCAGCTTCTCGCTACCTTTTATTTTTGATGCTTCAAGCCATTCAAATGTAGATTGGGTTTCTTTATTTAATTGCTTATACACTTCTTCTGATATCAGAAATGAAGTGTTGTATTTCTTATTCAATTGTTCTATTCGAGATGCTATAATAACCACCCTACCTGTAATGGAGTATTGTTTTCGAATTGAAGATCCAATATTTCCAGTTACGGCCTCATCATAATGAAGTCCAATTCCAATACGTGTCTCGGGAATATTTCCAAGCTGATATTCCTCATTTAATTTCGCAATAATTTCCTGAGCAGCTTCCGTAGCATGTTGACTACTATTTCCCACAGAAACGGGAGCGCCAAAAGTGGCCATAAACCCATCGCCTAAGAACTGATTAATCACACCGTGATGAGATTCAATACTCTCGATCATAAAACCAAACAAAGTATTTAAATAGGAAACAACTTCTTCCGGTTGATGGTGTTCAACATAGTTTGTAAACTGTCGGATATCAAGAAACATAATACACACTTTCTTCCTTGCTCCTGTCAATTCACTTTGATTTTCCAGTATACTGTTCGCTATTTGTTGAGATATTTGCTGCCCGAATAAGTCAATTACCTTATTTTTTTCGAGTATATTACTCCACGAAAGAACCATTTTCTTTTTGATAAGATCGGCAACAAAGCCTGAGGCTATCCCTGTAATAACCATAATGAGTCCTTGTCCCAGATACTGCATCCCTGTTAGGCTTAAGGGCGACTCAAAAGCCTGAGTCTTTCCATAAAGAGTTGAATAGTATATTGAGATAACTATAAATTCCAAAGCAGAGATTACTCCGGTAAAAAGAGAGAGTTTAAAATTAAGACGGAAAGTGGAAAGAACAATAAAAATAAAATAGGTTAACGTAGCCGGAGCTTGCAAAATGATAGGCTGGTTTGAATATTCAACGATGAAAATCAAAAGAACACTTAGCAAGCTAACTTCTGAAAAACTATTAAAATAACCGAAAATCTTTGGATTTAAAACCCGTATCATAGTGTTCTCTCTAAGTAATAGATGAACTATAAATTCATAAACAATAATAAGAGCCGTAAATATTAGAATTGCATAAATTGCAATATGAGTTTTAAACATGATCAAATATTGCTCGCTATAAAAAAAATAAATAACTACCAAAAAGAGTGCTTCCAATGCTAACAAGCCAACTAAAATCAAAGCACGTAATCGTTCACTTTTATTTATTTCAGAATTATACAATTCTTCCAGCGATATCATATTGCTCTTGTTAACCTTCATTTTACTTTATTACTTTAAATCTGTTTTCTCCCGATTTTATAAAAAATCAAAATATTATACGTGGGTGTGTATTCACTCACAAAATAACAACAAAAAAATATGGAAGTCAAATTTTTATTAAACTTTTTTTAAAAAGAAATGAAAAAACTAAAAATAAATTACTGCGCCAAAATAAAATTCAAACTTATTGTACCTGATTAACAAAAGCCTGCAATAGCCTATTGAGAAAAGGTTTATCTGAAAACTTTTCAAATAGAAATAGGACTACTAAAGTCAAAAATATCCCTACCAATAGATCAATAATATAATGATGATTGGTATAAACAGCTGCAAACCAAATGCCTAGCATAAACAACACAAATAATCCATTGATCATCCATCCCAATCCTTTTTTAATTACATAAAACAAGACTATAAGCGGATAAGTCGCATGAAGGGAGGGCATAGCGGCTAAGACATTTGCATTTTTATTGTATATATTCGCAAATATGGGAATACCAATAATCTCGTCAAATCGGGCGAGTCTGGCACTATTTCCGAGCACTCCAATATGCAAATCAAAACCATAGAAATCAACATACCAGGGTGGAGCAGCAGGATAAATATAATAGATTATAAAACCAAAAATATTGACGAGAAAAAAAACCAAGGCAAACCTGGTAAAAAGAAATTTATCTTTAAGAAAAAGATAAACGCCAAAGGCCAAAGGTATTGGCACCCAGTTTATGTAAAATAAGCCTGAGAGCAGATCGAGAAACTTGTTATGGTAAATAGCAAAAAACTCATTTGGAGTAAGTAAAATATTATTTACCTTAATTCCAAACAAAGCCTTTTCAATAGTGTAAGGTTCTTGAATATGCACATAAGAAACTTCATAATTAGGGAGGATTCGCATAGAATCATAAACAATCCAATACACTATAAATATTGAAAACGCGACTATAAATTTCCGCGATTTTTCGTGCGAATAATAGCTAAAAAGCCACAATAGAATAAGAAAATAATGCTCATCCCGAATACCAACAACAAATCCATTCCAAATTAAATAAATTGCGACCAGAACAATATTTAGAATAATATTTTTTTTTGTAAATCGTTGAAAATCCATTTTTATCTATTGTATTATTGAATAGTTATTTTCTCGTAATTGTCAGCTCCCGAAGCTGCATCTCTTCCAAATAATTCAATGTATTTAACTTTTGGCCAAAATCCTGAATTATCAGCAAAAATGTACAAATGCTCCAATATCGAAGGTTTTTTATTTATCGACGTATGAATATCTGCTACAAATGGATTCTTTTGTATCAACTGAAATTTTCTGTCTTCGGCGGCCACGATTTTAACCCTAAATTGACTATCGGGTTGATTCTTTTCAACACACTTTACTCCATAGGCAAATATTTTCTCAATTTCCCTTAATTCCATTCTTCTTCCATCTTCCTCATAGCGAATCCAATAAACATCAATGGGTTTTTTGTGATTTAGATTCCCTTGCTCATCAAAATTCGCATCGTAAACGATCGTATTTCTATTGTGATTTCGTTGAATATAAAACAATCGTTCCCTCTTATCTGGTGGAATTGGATATTCATTTGGCTCGGTATCATAAAATGATGTCAAGCCCAATATCAAGATCAATATGGCTGAAGTCCACTTCATCTGCTTACAATAAATTTTGTTTTTTATACCAGGCAATTGTTTCTTTGATACCCTTTTTCAAGCTATATTCAGGTTTGAAACCAAAATCTTTAACCAAATCACTACTATCACACAACCAGTTTTTACAACTTATTTCCTTGAATTTTTCCATATTTAAAGTAGCCGGCTTACCAGATATACAAGACAACTTATGGTTGACATAAGCGATTAATCTGACCAAATGTTTCGGGAAAACAATGCGAATGGTCTTTTTATTTAATTCTTGCTTAATGATATCATTAAATTCTATTGAAGTATAATTCTCCAAATCAGAGAGAAAATATGATTTATTAACCTTATCAGATGCTAAAGCATCAAATAATAAACGAACTAAATCTTTAATATAAATTAAGGATATATGCTGTTCCATTGAACCTATAAAAGTTTCAATTCCCTGATTTAAAGATTTGAACAATACATAAAAATCTTTTTCCCGTGGGCCATAAACCCCTGTTGGTCTAAAAATTAAGTAGGGAATATTTAGAAAAAATTTGATAAACAGTTCGGCCTTTAATTTACTTTCTCCATAATCAGTAATGGGCTGTGGCCTATCGGTTTCAGCAATTGGAAGCAAAGTAGTTTCATTGCCAGGCCCAAAGGCCGCCAAACTGCTTATATATATAAATTTTTTGGGGGTAATATTTAATTCAGTGCAAGCAGAAATAAGATTTTTCGTGAACTGAAAATTGATTTTTTCAAAATCTGATGCTTTGCACGATTTTGTTATTCCCGCATTGTGAATGATATAATCGAATTTTCCATATTCATTTGTATAGTGAATCAATTTGTTTTTTAAGGCGTATTTATCATCCAGATTCGATTCAAAAAAGATAATATTTTTATTATTCAAATAAGATCGATTGCTGGAACTTCTAACACCTGCAAATACCTTAAATTCTCTTTTTAAAGCTTCTTCAACCAGAAAACCTCCTATAAAACCACTTGCACCAGTAATTAGAATTTTTTTCATACTATAACTGTTTAATGTAACATCTCCTTCTTAAATGCTGTCGATGTTCATAATCCTTAAATAATAACAGTGAGCTGGTATTATTTTCTAATGCGTGACTTGAAATTGCAATTTGAACTCCATTATCAATATACGCTTGCATCATTTCATTAAAGAAAATAGCAGGGATTCCTTTATTATGATACTCTGGCTTCACTCCCTGTAAAAGCATATCAACCGTATCATTTTTTTTTAGGGCTTTTAAAACGGGGATAAAACCAAAAGGAAAAAGCTTCCCTTTTACTTTCATTAAAGCCTTGGATAGTGATAATACCGATACACCAAAACCAATGACTTCATCCGTTTTATTATCCAAAACAAAACAAACATATTTTGGATTTATCATCGAAAAATATTGATCGATATAGTAGACTATTTGTTTTTCTGTTAAAGGTGCAAATCCATACAAATCAACATAAGATTCGTTTAGTGTCTGAAACATACTCCTGGCATACGTGAGCAAATCTTTCCCTTTTTTGGGTCTCAGAATCTTTAAATCGTATTTCTGCTGAACAATTGCAGCAATGCGTTTAACTTTTGCGGGGACCTGGTTTGGAACCATGATCTCGTATTGTATCCAATCCACATCTTTAATATATCCTAGTTTTTCGAGATGAACAGGATAGTACGGAAAATTGTAAATAGTTGCCTGAGTGGCTATTTCATCAAAACCTTCAACCAGCATGCCTTCCAAATCCATATCACTAAATCCGAGCGGACCATGCAAGGCCGTCATTCCATTAGATTCCGACCAATCCTCTACGGTTTTAATTAATAAAGAAGAGACCTCAACATCATCAATAAAATCAATCCATCCAAAACGTGCATTTTTTTCGTTCCAGATTTTATTTGTCTTGTGATTGATTATTCCTGCAATCCTTCCAACAATTTCATTGTCGATATAAGCCAACCAATAGGTCGCTTCGCAATATTCAAATGCCGGATTCTTTTTCCGAACTAGTGTAGATTTTTCAAATGAATGTAGCTGCGGCACTCGGTATTTATTGCCTTTATACAACTTGTCTGGAAATGAAATAAATTTTCGAAGTTCCGAAGCTGTATTAACTTCAATAATTTTAAGGTTTTTCATATTCTAAATTAAGTGATACGGTATTATTTTCCAGCATTGCTCTGCATTTCACGAGCGTTTCTACAGCCTTATCAATCTGTTCTTTTGTATGTGTCGCCATCAAAGAAAACCGAAGAATAGCCTGTCCTTTAGCTACTGCAGGATGAACAATTGGATTTACATAAATCCCATTTTCTAATAGCATGGACGAATAAATATAAGTCCTAGTCTCTTCGCCAATAAAAATTGGAATAATAGGAGTGCTACTGTCTCCAAGCTCAAAATTTTCTTGTTTTAGACATTTTCGGGCATAATCTGCATTGGCCCATAAACGATATCTTCTTTCCGGTTCTTTTTGGATTATTTCTATAGCTTTTATAACAGTTGCTGCGGAAGCAGGGGGAATACTGGCACTAAATAGTAAGGATCTCGCCTTGTGTTTTATGAAATTTATTGTATCAAAATCACCGGCCACAAACCCACCTAATGAAGCCAAAGATTTACTGAAAGTCCCCATAATTAAATCAGTCTTTTCAGTTTTTTCAAAATGTGATGCCGTACCAGAACCTTGCTTGCCCAAAACGCCTAATGCATGCGCATCATCAACCATTACAGAGGCATTATACTTATCCGCTAAATCACATATTTGATCAAGCTTAACAACATCGCCTTCCATACTGAAAACGCCATCCACTACAATTAATTTAATTGCATTGGTTTCAATTCGTTGAAGAACCTTTTCCAAAGAAGCCATGTCGTTATGCTTGAATTTTAAGCTTTTGGCGAAGGTGAGTCTGCTTCCTTCAATAATAGAAGCATGATTTTTTTCATCAAGAATTACATAATCATTCTTTCCAACTACACTTGAAATAGTACCAATATTAGCTTGAAAACCTGTACTAAAGACTGTTGCAGCCGGTTTTACTACAAATTCAGCAAGTTTATTTTCAAGTTCAACGTGTAAGTCAAGATTTCCATTCATCAATCGGGAACCGGAAGCTCCAGTACCATATTTACGAAGCGCATTTGTAGCGGTTTCTATAAGTTCGGGATGATTGGTTAGTCCGAGATAACTATTAGAACCAAACATCAATATATCTTTTCCTTTAATTTTAACAACAGTATCTTGCCCCGACTCTATGGCGTGGTAAAAAGGATAGATGCCTTTTTTCATAGCAATTTGGGGTAAATTAAAATTTGCGAATCTTTTTTGAAATTGTCTCATAATTCTTTTTTAAAAATCAACTTTAAATCGTGCTCTAATACCGTATTCTGAAACATTCGAATTGTTTAAATAGGTCATTCTTCTAATTATATCGACTCTGAATACTTTGAATATATTGCCTATTCCCACGCTTAGTTCTACATAAGGATCTTCTTTTAAAGTGAAAGTTGTAGGATTGCCATCTAAATCCGTGGGGAATTGCATAAGTCCCGGAGTTATTTCAGGATTATTTTTGGTGCTTAAGTTTCCGTTTATCGCTTTAAATGAAATAATTTCACGCCACTTCAATCGCTTAAACAAGGGTATTTTATTGAAAATAAATCCATTGAAATGATGTTCAACAAAAACAGCAATATATTCGTCGCTGACTAATTCCAGAAAATTCATCAGGTTATAGGAACGCAATTGGTAAGAGTAGGTCTGGTTGGCACGATGAACATATAAAAGCGGGTATGGAATTCCGCTACCAAAAACTTTTGCCGCTTCAAATTCAAAGTTTGTAAACCCTAAAGGAGAAACATAAAATCGCTTGAATACATTAAATGATAATTTGCTGTATGTGTAATCTGCATTAAAGAAATCTTTAATCCCCTGAGTGTATGACAAGTGAAATATGGGGCTTTTTGTAATAATCGGCGTTTTGTAATTCATCCCCTGATAGAACTTCTCGTTTGGAGCAAAACGCAGAATTGTAGATAGTTCGCTCGATACGATTTCACTGAGCGAATGATCCTCATATTCGAATTTTAAAGTCCCTCCCGGTTCTTGTTTTATATGTTTGAAACTGAGTGCAGTTGAAAAACCATTCCCCCAATCGCGGTAATGTTCCATTTTGTACATTTTGTAGTACAATATTTTATCGGCTACCCCTCGCTTGAACGATAACAAAAAGTTATCCTCATTAATAAATTGCATTTCCATTCCTGGAAAATTGGTCTCAACCTGGTACATGGCCATAAGCGAATGTCGGGGATTCTCTTTTAAGGGATTTTTATTAAGCGACCAAGTGGCACTACCGGAATACTTATACCGCTCATCTCCAAAACCATAGAGCAAATACCCTTCAAGTCTCAATCGTTTACTGAATTTATCACTCGTTCGCCCTCCTACTCTTAGACGAAATCCCTCGATCTCATTAAAGCTATAAAAAGTACTAACGGGGCCTATATCTACATTTCCAAAATTCCAATATCCAGCCACCATTAACATCACAATATCCATTGTTCTTTTAAAAGCAGGGACATTCTGAACACTGTCAATCATATAATAAATACCTTGCTCCTGTTCCGATAATTTTGCTAACCTTTTTTCTTCCCAGAAAGTTTTATCGCGTGTATTAAAGCCTTCTTCTTTAACTGAATTTTCGACACCGGAATAAAGGCTATCATTTCTTAGCAGATTGAATTGATAATTATTATAATGGATGCTCTTTTTACCAAACATTCCGATCCCTTTTTTTCCAATATTGAAATCGACAATTAAATCGTCTTTCGTAAGCACCCAGCATTGGTTATCGATATTTTCGAATTCCTGAATAATCTGAAGATCATTCACAAAATTCAAATTAATATCTTCCGTTATTCTCATATCCGCTTTAATTACAGCAAATCTTTCGTCGTTTGTTATAAAGAGATTTCCTTTAAATGCAAAATCCAGTTTATTTCTAGGTTGAAAAGCCAGATTAATGCAATTATAGCCGTTTACATCAACTGTATCTAGAATATGAAACTTATAGATAGTGGGAGATATGCTTGATAGAGGACTGATAAATTGATTGGTTATCAGGTTGATATTATTTTCATTGATATCAATATCCTGATACAAATTATCAACCATAAAACTAACCCCTTCATTGTCGATATAATCATGAAAACCTACCATATTTGTTCCCGAGATATAATTCTTTTGCGTATTGGGCGATTTTCGGTAATACACTTTTGAAATTGTCTCTTTTAAAAAAACGGGCAAATAAGGTTTACCATTTACCTTGGATGTATCAACATAATTAAAAACAAACTGGAATTTCTTTAAGGCTTTTTTATTTCTGAACTCTTCGGTAATATTGTTCAGGTCAAATTCAACCTTCTCATATTTATCGTATTCATAATAATCGAGCTTTTCTTTTCTATTATTATCTTTATTTTCAATCACTTTTCGGATAAGGTCAACAGCCAGATTATCCTTATTCCGATATCTTAATTT
>CAYPOW010000006.1:3519-18531 GCA_964412145.1 uncultured Draconibacterium sp. | reverse complement strand
ATGAAAATTATATATATTAAACTCTTTATTTTCATATTGGTTTATTATTTGAAAGTAAAATTTTTATGCATTAGGAAATTGAAACCAACACCTACAACCAGTGCCACAATAATCTTTGAAATGATGTATTGAACACCGATAAACTCAACCACTAGGTACAAGCCAAAAGTGTTTAAAAGAATACTCGATATCCAAACGAATAAATATCTTTTAGCCTGAGAAGAAAGCATATCCTCATTTCTCTTAAAAACCCAATTTCGACCGAGAATAAAGCCTGTAATACCACCTGCCAATGCACCCAAGAATGCCGAAAGCATATACCAAAACTGCAATACTTCGGTTAAGAATATCAGAACACTAAAGTCAACAGCTGTTGAAGTTATAGCAACTATATTGTAGCGATAGAAAGAAGTGAATCTGCCAAGGTATTTATTCATAATTATAAAATTTTGAAATAAATAAAGGTTTGCAAAACAATATTTGCGTAAACCCCGGCCAATACATCATCGAGCATCACACTCCAATCGCTTTTCAAATTATCTAATTTTCTGATATAGAATGGTTTTAGAATATCAAAAAAGCGAAATAACACCAAAGCGTAGAAATAGTATTGCCATTGAAAAGGCAGAACGAATGCTGCAATCCACACACCAACGACTTCATCGATTACTATTTTTGGTGCATCATGCTCCCATATTTGATGAACTTTTTTAATGGAATAAACACCCAATAGAAGCACGAAAAGAATAACAACAAGATTAAGAACGATTATTATTGGCTGCGGAAAATTAAATTTACCATAAATGAGATTCATAAAAAACAAAACCAATATACCTAATATTGAACCGGCTGTTCCCGGAGCAATAGGAGAATATCCTGTTCCTAAACCTGAAGCTATAATCTTATGCAAGTTCATTTGAAAACAGTTTATTTTTTTAATTGGCTGATGGAACGAATGTTATCAATTCAGGACTCGATTCCTCGCTTTCTTCGTAATAATCTAATCCTAAGTGAGTTATTAAATTTTCTCCCATTAAATAGCGAAGCGTATTTTCCAATTTTATTTTTTGTAAAAAGATATCGTGTAATGGTTCCAGGCCTTCTTTTGTTTGAGGAGATTTAAAATAAAAGGATAGCCATTCTTGAATTCCTTTCATATTCGATCGCTGTGCTAAATCCATAAAAATGGCCAAATCAAGAACAACAGGAGCCGCCAAAATTGAATCTTTGCATAAAAAATTCACTTTAATTTGCATCTTGTAACCAAGCCAACCAAAAATGTCGATATTATCCCAACTTTCTTTATCATCGCCTTTCGGTGGATAATAATTTATGCGTACTTTGTGGTACATATCTTTGTATAAATCAGGATATTTATCTGGTTCTAAAATGCTATCTAGAACACTTAATTTAGAAACCTCTTTTGTTTTAAAAGCACCAGCATCATCCAAAACCTCTCCGTCTCTGTTGCCAAGAATATTTGTTGAAAACCATCCGTCAATTCCCAATAGGCGGGTTTTTAATCCCGGGCCTAATATGGTTTTCATTAAAGTTTGACCGGTTTTAAAATCTTTACCCGCTATGGGAACATTTAACTCATTGGCTAAGTCAATCAATGCAGGAGTATCGATGGTGAGGTTTGGAGCTCCGTTTGCAAATGGCACACCACTTTTTATTGATGCATAAGCATAAATCATGCTTGGAGAAATAGATGGATGATTTTCTTCCAAACCTTTCTCAAACTTATCGATGGAAAGATGAATATCAGTTACCTGAGTATACACTTCGGTTGAAGCACACCAAATCATTACTAAACGATCGCATTTATTATCGACTTTAAATTTTTCGATATCTGCCATTAAAGCTAAAGCCGAATCCATTTTTGAGACTTCGCTTTTCACATTCTCTCCATCTATGTTTTTAACATATTTTGGATCGAAAACAGCAGGCATAGGCTTTACAGCCGACATCTCATCTTTAACGGAATTGAGCAAGTCCTTTTCCAAAACTCCAGCTCCCATTGCTGCTTCGTAAGTATTGTCGGCAAAAATATCCCAGCCTCCAAAAACCATATCCTCAAGTGATGCCAAAGGAACAAAGTCTTTAACCATTGGATTTCTATCTTCTGTTCTTTTTCCTAGTCTAATTTTTCCCATTTGCGAGATGGAACCGATTGGTTTTCCCATTCCCTTTCTGGCAGCAAATACACCAGCCATAAAAGTTGTTGATACTGCCCCTAAGCCAGGAATTAGAACCCCTAATTTCCCATTGGCACTTTTGATGTTTTTTTTGTTATTCATTTATTTAGATTTTTATTTTTAACTACATAGTTTTATAACAATGATGCAATCTTTGAATTGCCGTATAATTTGTAAGAATCGCCATGATGAAAATTGGTATGGTGAAAATTGAAATATTCTCAATAAAAGGGAATGGAAGCCAATCAACTACGATTTTAAAATCTCCAACTATTGAGGATACAATACCGTATAAAATAGCAGTTATCGCAATAGTTAAAACTCTTTCAGGACGTTGCATAATACCTACTTTGCAATCTGTACCTAATCCTTCGGCCCTTGCTCTTACATAGCTTACCATTATTGAACCTATCATAGCAATAAAAGCAAATACTGAGCTTAGAAAATAATCGTGCGAAACCAAGTAATAGGCTATCCCAAAAAACATGATCATTTCGCTATACCTATCTATTACAGAATCAAATAGAGCACCATATTTCGACATTTTATTCGTTGCTCTTGCTAAATGACCATCAAGCATATCAAAAACACCAGCAAATAAAGTAATGGCTCCAAACCAGGCTATATATCTATGGTCTCCTCTTTGGCCTACTTCGGCACCAGCAATCAAGACGACAGTAGCAAAAGTGGTAATTAGAAACCCTATCAGAGTAATTCCATTAGGTGTAATACCTGTTTTTCTTAATACATAAATTATAGGGTTTAGAGCTTTGTATGCATTTATTTTAATAATATCCCAATAACTTGAATTTTTCATAATTGAATGATTTAATTGCCAAGCAATTCCTTAATTTTTGTAAATAATGTTGACTAAAATTTTATAATTTAATACTCTGATTTCGATTAAAAAATAATTTGTTAGTTAATGTTCACAAAGTAAGTGAATATTCACTTCATAAACATACTTTTTTCAATTTTTTTTTGAAAATTTAATTCAAATTACAGGAACCCTTTTTAGAAAAATGTGTATATATCTAATTATCTGATAGTTCAATTACACAACAGCGATGCCAGACAAATTAATCAGCCACCAATAGAATGCATAAAGAGATCTAGACTTCATTGAAAAAAACAAAATCAATTCTAATTTTTGATAGAAATAAGGCGGATGAAATAAAAATAATCGAATATCAGATGTAAATTACACCAAGGAAACAGAAATTTCGAATTATTTAGAAATTGGAATAACCCTGCTTAAAAATGCAAGTCGGAATAAATATATTTATTGTTTTCCCTTAATTTGCTTATTATTCATGCTTTTGCTTGAAAAAGGGATAATGGTTTTTAATTTCAGTGCATTATCTACCGGACAAGCATCCACACATACCAGGCAAGTCTGACAATCAATATCTTTAACAAAAGTTCTTGAAGCTACATCAATATTCATAGGACAAACCTTGGAACAAATGGAACAGCTAATACAACTCCCTTCATTTCGTGATATACTAGTAGGACTTATTTTTCCAAACAAACCCATAATTGCACCAACTGGACATGAGTATTTACACCAGGATCTCTCAACAAAAAGTCCTAAAAAAATCATTATAAAAACCAGATACTTCACACTTGCGACGCCGCCTTCATCACCATTTTTCACAGAAGCAATTCCCAAAAAAGCAGCTTGCAATATCCACGCAAACAAAACATATCTAAAATACCTTGAGTATTTATCTATTTTACCAAGAATTAAGCTATTTCGTTTAATCCACTTTTTAAATTTTCTGTTTATTGGTTTTATAATACCCAAGTTTCCAATCCATTTTCCGAAGACTCTTATTAAATCAAAGAAAGTTCCAGCCGGACAAACCCATCCACAAAATAGTGTGCGAAATAGAATGGTGATAAGTAGAATTGTTGCCAAAATGACCAACATTATATATTTGTTTGGGGTAATAAAGAGAATTGCATAAACACTAAGCAATAAAAAAAAGCCTTTTATTATTCTCCGATATGTTTTTATGTTGTTTTTCAATGATTATTTATTTAAAAATGCAAAGTAAGTTAATATTTACTAGATTATATTATTTCTTGTTTATTTCTTAAAATAATTCATAAATTTCATCAAAAAATTGGCTAAAATATAATACCAATTAAGAGAAAACAATACCCAATTTTTTAATATTTAACAAGGTAGTTATGTCCATTTATTTAGGTGAATAATCTCATTTTAACTAAAATACAGTCTGTAAATTCAAAATTAAATTTATTTGCTTTTTATAGTACATTGATTTCCTGCAGATTAAAGAAATACATTTTTTTTGCGAATCAATATGTTTTATTGTACATTTGGAGTTAGTTAATGTTAACTAGCTAACATTGATAAAAATATAACATGCGATAAATTTCTATATTCAGTATGTTAGTTAATGTAAACTACATATAAGGAACAGTAAAAATATAAACACATAGCATTACAAAAACAGCATATTTAAAACACACATTTTACACTTATAACTTAATTATGGAAAAGGGATTATTGAAATTACTAAAAACACCTTGGTTGATCCTGGGTATTAGTTTAGCGTTAACCGTTATCTTCTTTCTGCAAATGAAAGAAAAATCACGAATGGAAACTGATTTAGATAAATACATGCCTCAAGAGCATCCGGCCTTTGTTTTTAGCGCAATGGCTGAGGAATGGTTTGGCATTAAAGACGGAATTATTTTTGCACTTGAAAATGAAAACGGTATTTACAATACCGAAACTCTCGACACTGTAAAACGTCTAACAAAGCGTTTACAAAAGCTCCAGCAAATAAATAAATCGGATGTCAATTCGTTATATACTGCAGATAATATTGTTGGTACAGAAGATGGATTGGATGTAAAAGCCTTCTATAAAAGAGTGCCAAAAACTCAGGGAGAACTTGAGCAACTACAGCTAGATGTAAGATCCAACGAAATGATTCAGGGACGTTTGGTTTCAGAATCCGAAACAGTAACACTTATTGTTGCCGAACTAGAAGATGGGGTTTTCTCTCAGGAATTTTACGACGAAATTCTGGCTTTGGCCGCCTCCTATCAAACAGAAAATATAAAAGTGCATGTTGTTGGACGACCAATTGTAGAAGGAACAATGGCACTCCTTGGTCCTGCAGATATGAAAAAAATGATTCCTATCGTTTTACTTGTCATTATTGTAGTTCTGTTTATCACCCTTCGTAATTTTAAAAATACATTATTAACAATGTTAGTAGTTGTTTTTTCAACCATCTGGGCCTTCGGCCTGATGGCTGTTGTGGGCATACCTATTTATGCTGTTTCGACTATGCTACCCGTTATGCTTATTGCTATAGGTGTAGCTTATGGAGTACATCTCTACAGTCATTTAGAAATGTATATAAGGCACAATCCAGATACAACAAAATTAGAAGCCGTTAGCGATATGATAAAAACTATGGCCAAACCCGTTATGATGACAGCGGTTACAACGGCTGTAGGTTTTGTCTCTTTACTCACGTCTCAGGTATATCCGGTCAAATATTTTGGTTTATTTACAGGTTTCGGAGTCATTGTAGCCATGCTCTTATCACTAGTTTTTATTCCAGCAGGTATTATGGCCTTTGGATTGCCAAAATTCAAAGCTTCTTCGGGAAGATCACAATTTGCAAATTCAATAACTGCTGCTATTCTAAAATACAAAATGGCTTCAATAATAGGAACAGCAGTAATAATTTTTTTAATGATTCTTGGAACACAAAAAATATGGATTAATTCCAGTTTCCTCGACAAATTTGAAAAAGATAGTGCTATTGTTCAAACTGATAAATTTATCAATTCTCATTTTGGGGGAACCACAATGTTGAATCTTATTTTGGACGCAGATGGAGCTAAAAACACTTTCAAACAGCCTGAAGTATTAGAATTAATCGATAAGATGCAAACAACACTTGAAACTGATTTGCCTGTTGTTGGCTCTTCATTTGCATTAACAAATTTCCTTAAGCGGATGAACAAAGTGATGCATAGTGAAGATGAAGCTTTTGATGTCATCCCAGATAATCAAAATCTGGTGGCTCAATATCTGCTTTTATACGAAATGTCTGGCGATCCAAAAAATTTGGTGAAAGCTGTAAATTACGATTATTCCAGACTAAATGTTAATATCCAATTGAAAAGCGACAATTCAAAAGCCATCAACTCGGCCATTGATATTGTACATACTTTCGATACTGATTTTAAGAAATTGGGAATTACAATCAATTATGCCGGTAGCGGTTATAAAGGATTGGTTTTCTCCGATCTTATTCTGGAAGGCCAAATTCTAAGTCTTATACTTTCCATCCTTATTGTTATCATCCTTTTATCGCTGATGTTCAGAAATATCTTAATTGGTTTAATTAGTGCGGTACCAATCTTGGTTACAGCATTGATCGGCTTTGGTGTTATGGGTTTTCTAGGTATTCCTTTAAATCCGACAACAGCATTGCTCTCAAGTATTGCAGTAGGTATTGGAATTGATTACGCGGTACACTTTATTTATCAATATCGGAGCAATGCAATTTCCAGTAGTACAAGACTTGAAGCAGCTCAAAAAACAATGGCACATACAGGGCGGGCAATCAGTTTTAATGCAATAGTTGTTATCATAGGCTTTTTGGTTTTGATATTTTCAGTATTCCCACCCAACCGTGAATTGGGTGCAATTGTATCTTTAAATATGTTCACCAGTTTTGTGGGTACATTAACTGTAATGCTCGTTTTAATGTATAATTCGAAAGTATATTTTAAAAATAAAAAGCTAAACAGCAAATAGAAATAATGCTCAGCATTATTCGATCTAAACAAAATTATTTCACAATAAACACATAAATTATTAAATATTAAACAATTAAAATTATGAAAAAAATTTCAGTAAGCATTATTAGTCTTGGACTCATCTTTGGTTTGGCAATGAATACCGAACTGTCAGCCCAAGCTTTAGATGGAAAACAAATTATAGAAAAAGTCTATAACCGTCCCACACCACCAAATCAAACATCTACTTTAACAATGACCCTGATCAATAAGAGTGGCGAAAAGCGAGTGCGAATCATTAAACAAAACACAAAAGATTTTGGTCATGTTGAACGGAATATTATGTTTTTTATCACTCCTGCAGATGTAAAAAATACATCGTTTATGAATTGGACCTATTCAGAGGTTGACAAAAGTGATGATCAGTGGATTTATTTACCCGCGCTTAAGAAAACGAAACGTATTTCCAGCGAAAGTAAAAGCGATTATTTTATGGGATCTGATTTTACTTACGATGATTTGGGAGATCGCAAAGTAGAGGATGATACACATACACTTCTTGGTGAAGAAACTATTGATGGAAAGGATTGTTATATAGTTGAAAGTATTTCAAACGATAAAAACTATATGTATTCTAAAACTAAAACCTGGGTTGTTAAAGATCATTTCATTGAACTAAAGAAAGATTTTTTCGATGAAGATGGTGATCACCTTAAAACTCAACAGATCAAAGAATATGGAGATTTCGATGGTTTTTATATCAAAATTCTAGAAGAAATGGTTAATGTTCAGGATAATCACCGCACTTCTCTCTATTTCGAAAACATTGATATATCAGTAGACTTGCCTGAAACACTATTTACCGAACGTATGATGATGCGCGGTATTTAAAAAAACATATTTAAGGAGTAAAAATGGCATATAATAAAGTTGATTTGTATTTCCGTTGAATAGAAGTATATCAATCTAATTATATCATTTAAAAACAATAAAAAAAACAGACAAATGAAAAAAATAGCACTTTTAATCTTACTTCCTCTCTTTGCTACATCTTTTTCGATGGCGCAAAATGTAGATATTTCGGGTTTTGCTCGAAATTATACGGGCGTTCTTTTTGATAACGGCGAGTTTTCTATTTTGCAAAACACCTTAAATTTGAATTTCGAAAAGCCAGGAAGCAAAGTTGCTTTCAAGGCAAATCCTATGGTTTATACTTACAATACCGATAGTATTAAATTTACTATGCGCGAAATTTATCTCGATCTTTATTTTGACAAATTCGATATCCGCATTGGTAAACAACAGATTGTCTGGGGAAAAGCCGATGGTGTTTTTATTACAGATGTAATTTCACCTTTAAATCTAACAGAGTTTTTACTGCCCGATTTTAATGAAATCAGATCAGGAGTTTATGCTGCAAAGTTTGATTATTACTTTGGAAACAATACGTTTGAAGTAATTTGGATACCTGTTTTCACTCCTGTAGAAACACCTGCACCAGGATCCATTTGGTTCATTCAACCTTCTTTTCCTATTCAGCCAACCTTTGATTATAGTAAACGAAACGTGACTGCAAGTCTTGAAAATAGTGAAGTTTTTGCAAAATTTACCGCTATTACTTCGCTTATTGATGTTGAGTTTATGGGAGGATATACATGGGACGATATGCCTGTAATGCACACAAATAAATCCTTTGGTATGAATCCAGATACGCAAATGCCATATTTGTCAGGACTAAATGTAGCTCCTCAATATCACAGATTAACTCTTGGAGGCGGATCGTTTAGCACTCAGATAAAGGGATTTGTTTTCAGGGGTGAAGCAGCCTATTATAATGGAAAATATTTTATGACTGAAGATATGCAGGCTGTGGATGGCTTAGTTGAGAAAGATTACTTGCATTATGTTCTAGGTCTCGATTTTTCTGTTGCATCAATTCTAGTCAGCGCTCAATTTATGCAGCAATATGTATTTGATTATGAGCCTGGTATACTTACCAATGAGACTGAAAATACGATGACTTTTTTAGCGAGAGCTGATGTGCTACGCGAAAAACTTCATCTTGAGCTGTTTTCCTATATTGGATTAACTAATGAGGACGCGTTAATCCGTCCGAAAATTACTTATGATTATGATGATAGCTTTTCCGTATTGCTAGGAGCAAATATTTTTGTTGGGGATGAGAATGGACGTTTTGGTCAATACAAAGACAACTCCATGATCTATGCAAAAATAAAATACAATTTCTAGCTTCTTTAGCAATATAAACACGTTTATTGTGGCCACAATCTAGCATGTTGTGGCCATTTTATTTTATTCAAAAGGCAATAAAACATTTCATACATAAATAGATATCACTACATTGTATAGGTCAATAGAAAAACCAAATATTTTTAGTTTAACTGCAATCAAAACTTTAATAATGTCTAACTTTGTATTCTAAAAATTAATTTGAAATACGTGCTTTTGAAAGAAATGTTATTTTAATGATAATTATTTGGTCAATCCAAAATAATGCTTTTCCTTTATGAGTAAATACTAACTAAACTTTTATATGTTAACGCAACGACAAGAAGAAATAATTGAAAAATCGATATTAATTATCGACGAAAAAGGTATTCAGGGTTTAACTATTAAAAACTTATCGAAAGCTATTGGCATCTCAGAACCCGCAATCTATCGTCATTTTGATAGTAAATTCGATATTCTATGCACCATTTTAAATGGTTTTAAAGAACAGCTTAGGCAAAGAGAACAAATCTTAGCACAAGATAAATCAGAACCCTTAATTAAAATGCGCCAATTTTATATGCAGATTTTGAATCGCTTTGTAAGCAATCCAAGTTTAGTTTCGGTTATTTTTTCAGAAGAAATTTTTCAGAACGAAGTACGGCTTGCTGAAAAAGTGAGGGAAATTCAAACTATGAATGAAGAAATTGTTATGAATCTTCTAAACAGCCTTAAGCAAACAAAACAGATTTCCGAAAATATAGATGCTGAAATATTTAGCTTAATGTTTTTAGGCTCAATGAGACAATTGGTTCGTAGATGGAAATTTAGCGATCATAGTTTCGATTTAGCAGAAAAAGGAAATCTTTTATTCAATACACTTATTCAAAACCTAAAACTATAATTTATTTTTCCCTGATTTTTTTAAATAACTGAGAACTATTTTTATCAAATGTTTCACATAATCAGATTGCAATTAATAATCTCGCCATCCTGTATTTCAATTACACTGTCTGAAGCTTTTGCAAAATCTTTCGATATTTGTTTAAATATATCTAAAAAATAGCTGTGTTTTTACTCTCAGCATTATTATTAACCCGTTTATCTTCACAACAGGAATTTCTATGGATATTTGTCAAACAGGGATTTAGTATAATTATTTCCTAACTAAATACATACAAAAGGTTCAATAGCTTAGAATTCTCAAGGTATTCAATTTTAAGTGAGGCATTATAAGCGTTTTCTAATAAAAGATATCGTACTTTTGCCTTTGGTACTATATTTATAATGTCGGTATTGTACTCGAATATTTTTAACGCAATCAACAATATTTAATCATGAACAGCAATAGAAGTAATAGGCAACAGCAGATTATACATGAATCTATCAAACTAATCCATACAAAAGGAATTCAGGGATTAACCATTAAAAACCTATCAAAGGCAATTGATTTAACGGAAGCAGCAATCTACAGACATTTTAAGAGTAAAGATGAGATTTTAGCTGCCATTTTAGACGATTTTACCGCAAGTTTAAAACAATATTGTCAATCTGTTTTAATTAGTGAGATTTCTGCAAGGGAAAAGCTCAAACAAATTCTTAATCGGTTGACACAGGTTTTTTGCGAAAATCCCGAAATAGTTTCTGTTATTTTTTCAGATGAAATATTTAAAAACAAAGAAATACTTTACAATAAAATCATTCAAATTATAAGTTTAAATAACCAATTTTTTGTAAAAATCGTTGAAGAAGGACAGGCGTCAAATGAAATCAGACAAGATATTACCTCCGGAGAGATAGCTGTAATTATTATGGGATCATTCCGAATGATTGTTAAAAACTGGCAACTTAAAAAACAATCTTACTCTTTAAAAACCCGAAGTGACGAGTTTCTGGAATCACTTTTTAAGCTTATCTATCAATAATCAAAAAGAATTTATTGGATATTTTAGACGACTATTAAATTTCGTTTCGCAATTTCGAAAGGAATTTTCTATCGTTGATATATCCATAAAGTATAATTCTAAGTCCAATTCTAAGCAAATTCAACCTTTTATTATTTAGAATACAAATAAATTAAGCGTTAAAATAAAAAAATATTTGGCGTTAATTTTGTCTGCTTTAAAATTTCATAACAAATAGATAATCAAGTATGTATGCGCTTACTTACTTATCGTATTGCCCTATTTTATAAGGGGTTATAAACATCGTCAATAATATTAATTTGCGTCTCCCCTATTTGATTACTCAAAATGATTTCTAATTTTGGGCACTATATAAACAATTATAAACTTTAATTTTATGAAAAAAATAGTACTTATTGCACTTGTTTTATTCCTAGGTTTTGGAGTAAGCGCACAAACTGTTGGACTGCGTTTTGGTTACAACATGTCAGGTTTACGCATTGACGACAATTTTGCTGATTATCTAGAGATGATGGATATGAATGGCAAACTTACCGATGGCGTCAATATTGGTTTAGTTCTTGAAAGACCAATCAATCCTAAAGTAGATTTGCATGTTGAACTTAATTTTGCACAAAAAGGATCTGCTCTTGATATGTATGCTAACGAAGCAAATCATGGAACATCTGGTCATTTACAATTTAATTTGAATTATTTCGAATTACCAATTATGGCCAAAATTAAATTTGGACCTGCTTATGTTGCCGTTGGACCACATATTGGTTATTTACTTAATGCACAACAAATCAATTTCAAAGAGAACACAGCTCTAGTAGCAGCATTAGGTGAAGCTGGCGCAGCAACAGCATTAGGTGTTACCAGCCTAGCAAATGATGAGTTTGTTGATATGGAAATGGACAATTTTAATCGTTTTGATTTTGGTGGTCAGTTTTCTTTAGGAGCTCAAGTTCCTGTAGGACCTGTTAAGATATTTGCTGAAGCAAGAGCAACAGTAGCATTTACAAACTGGGAAACTTGGAATACTATGCAACCAGCAGCAACAGATAATGAATTCGATTATAAAAAGAATATGGCTTTCACTTTTGCGGTTGGGGTTCTGTTGAATAAATCTAAAAAATAGAAGCTTAAGAAATGTTTTTTTAGTTAATTATAAAAGGCTGCCCGAATTTGGCAGCTTTTTTTTTCACAACCAAATAAATCACAGCCAATATAATCACTACAAAACCCTGCTGAATTCATTTATTTTTAAAAATCTATATTTTAAATGCCAAATTGATTTGTACTTTAAATTATTCTTGTATATTTGTAGTTAGTTAATGTTAACTACGTAACGATATTTTTCTAATAGCAATTAGCTATTAAATGGTATTTAAACGGTATTCATAGAAAATATTTAATTTAAATCACTGTTAACGACAATAATGGAAAAGATAATTCAACTTATAAATTCAGGGGAAATAATTCTAAATCACTATAAACAATAATTTTTTTAATAATCAAGTTGGTTTCTATTAACTAACATAACACATTACTAATTATGAAAAAAATAAATTATCTTGGAGTAGCCATTTCAGTAATCGGAATATTTACAGGGCTATTATTATTTTATCTATTGGCAGATAGTTTTATGACAGTCGTTAATGGAAAAATTACGAGCACACCTTCAAGGCCGGACGAAGCGATTGCAGTAATGATTACATCTTCTATGCTTGGCTGGTTAGGTATTGGTGCCAGTGGCTTATGGGGAGCTGTACTCTATGGTTTCCTTACTAAACAAGAATGGAGCTGGCGATATGGTAAAATCGCTGCTGCCCTTCAAATGTTAGCAGGATTTTTCCCTACAATTCCAGCCAAAAGTATTGATTTACCAGCTGCAACAATGCCGGTATTTATTATTGCAACCATATTATGGTTTGGAATCATGTATGTTGGAAAAGTAAATAGAAAAGTAGTTGTCTTTTTATTTATTGCCGGAATGGCCTATGTATTAAGTTATGTAAATGGTGTAGCTATCATTTCAAAGTATCAAACAACCATTTACAACGATCTATGGAAAGGAATGTATGCTGTTGTTTTTGCTGTAACCTGGTTTGCATCTGCATCTTGGTTAATTATGAGCATTGGTGTTCTTAAGCGTAAAGCATATACAATTCCACTCGGAATTATGGCTGCAATAATGGCTATGATCGCAGGATATACTTTAGCAATTGTAAATATAATGGAAGTTCACCGTTTTTCAATGTTCCTTCTGGCACCATTGTTTTCAACGGGTTTGCTTATTTACCTTTGTCTCCCAGGAACAAAAAAGTTACTTACGGAATGGGAACATAAAACTTTCATATAATTTGAAGAAACACAGTATTAAATTGTAGAACTTAATAACTTGCCGCTACACATTGCGGCAAGTTATTAAACAAAAAAGTTCATTTCGTTTTAAAGTAACGATGAGAAAAAATTCATTTTATTGTTATGATGATTAATATTTTGTTGATAAGATTTAGGTGATTCACATTGTAAATGTTGATTTTCTCAATTTTAATTGATTCTAAATTAGTATCAAAAAACCAATAGCTGGCTTGATTTGTACGGTTACATGTTTATAAAAAGAAGTTCTTTAAATAAACTTTGGGTTTAAATAATTGCATATCATAAATATATTTCTTTATTTTGTAAGCGAGTGCTTACATACTTATTTATGACAAATGCTTTTAAACAATCAATAAATTACATTTAACTAATTATAAATCAATCAAATAATAAAAATCATGTTCAAAGAAACAACTAAATTACAACGAACGATAGCTGCTGCCGTAGCTCTTGTAGTGGGATTTTACTTAATGATTATTGCTCCTCAACAAGCTATGGGGACTTTAAAGTTGGCATTACATGCTGTTATGGGTAGATTAATCCCATTCGACCCTGACTTCTATACTGCCGTTCCAATTCTTGGTGCAACCTTCTCCATTTGGATACTATTAATTGCATTTGGCGGAACATTGCTAATCGTAGTAGCTCGCGGCATTTATAACGGAAGCTTAGGTGCAAGAGCAGCAGGTTTAGGTATTGGTGGTATTGCCGGCGTTGCTGGTATGACAATGTTTATTCCTTGGATGGTACTTATTGTATCTGATTATTCGCAAGGTCCTGTTGCAGGAATTTCCCCACCCGATGCTAACGTTACCTTAACCCCTCCAGTTCTTTGGATTATGGTTATTGGTTTGGTGGCTTATTTCACTTTCTTATTAGCTGACAAAGACAGTATCAAAAACAAATTTCTAAAAGCCATCGTTTATACAGGTATTGGCGTAGTTGCAGGTATGGTATTTATGAATGCTCAACATGGAGTACGCTATTTCGAGTTTATTCCTGAATACTTAAACGGAGATGTATATTTAGATCGTCATGACAATCCTTATGGAAATCAGTTCACCAATTTGGATTATTATGATGCATTAGCTCTTACTACTGTTTCACAAGCTCAAATGGATTCTGTAAAAGCAGATGTAGCTATTGATATTGTTCATAAAGACAAAACAGTAGAATCAATGGTTGTTAAGAAAAGCGCTCCCGAATATAATCCAAATACAATATCCTTGTTTTTAGGTGGTTACGGAAATTATCTAGCTTCTTACCTGATGATTTTTATGATTCCTTTTGTATTTCTACGCAAAAGATGGGCATATAATACATTGCTTATGGCAACTCTACTTTCTGCAGTAGCAACGTATTGGAACTATTTCGTACGTGGATCTTTCGAGTGGGTAATTGGCGGAACAATGTCATTAGCTTTACTTATAGTCTTATTAATTCCAGTGTTTAAGCAGTTCTTAGTAGACGATTCTGAAGAAGATAAAGCTTAATTA
>CAYPOW010000006.1:0-3419 GCA_964412145.1 uncultured Draconibacterium sp. | reverse complement strand
TCGCTTATTGCTTTAGTAACAGCAATATTCAATACTTTGTCAGGTCCAATGGTCGAATGGGGAATCAGAGATTTAACAGTAAAATGGCTTGGCATGGATTTAAACCCCGCCGAAAGAGCAGGTAGAATTATTATGCTTTACCACAGTATTGCTATGGCTATTGTTGCTATTGAAGTATATATGATGACTTCAATTGTACCAATGCGTAAGCACGAACAAAAGAATATCAATATGCTGGTAACAGTAGGTTATATAATGGCCATGGTATTTGGTCTTGGTTTTGCATATTGGGGTCATAACTTTACATTCCACGGATTATTCTTAGTTGGTCAATCCTTGGTATTCTTTTCTGGAGTTTTACTAATATTTGCCTTCAACCCTTGGAAAAAAGAATATTATGTAACCGATAAAGACTATGCTCATTTTAAAAGCGGAATGGATATGGAACGTATGGCATTCTTTGTTATGGCTATAGCTATGGTGATTTCTGCTGGCTATGGGGCTGTAACAGGTTCATTCTGGGCCAATGGTCACGAAACTTTCCTGGCAGAAGATCTTATTCGTGAACCTAATAAAAATGGTCTACAGAAAGCCATTATTGGTCACTTGCATATTATGGTAACTCTTGTAGCTGTTTCTATAACCTTAGTAGTTGGACGTTGGTTAGAGTTTAAAGGTCTATTCCACAAAATTGCGATGCCATTTATGATTGTTGGTACGATTATAATTTCTGGTGGTGTTTGGTCTCTTGTTTGGACACACCATGCACATACTTTTATCTACGTTGGTTCTGTTGGCATTATGTTCTCAGCTCTAATGCTAGTAATCTACAGTTGGAATAAATTAATCCACGATAATTCAATTGAATTAGGATATAAAAATCCAAATATCTTCCAAAAATTAAAAGCCTTATTGCACGATCCACTAAAATTTGGACCAACTTGGCAAATGGTGTTTATGAACTTTACAGTTAGTGGAATTGGTATTTTTATGGCTGTTAAACTCGAAGAGATTTTCAGAGTTTGGCCTGCACGCGAAGAACGAATTACACTTACTGGTCACTGGCATATTTTAGCTGCTCTTATTGCAACTATTATTTTAATGTACTATGCAGATATTGCTGGAATGAAAGGGAAAACCAGAAAATGGTTTGGTTGGATAATGATTATTGGATCTGATGTTGCTTTTGCTTCTATGACTATCTTCTCTATGAAACGTTTATTCATTCCAGAAGAAGTAGCTCAACAAGGTTTAATGAATACAACTATGTTGTTAGCCGATTTTGGTTTGGGTGCACTTTTGGTAACTGTAGCGATCTTCTTAGGATGGAAGCTGTTTGATTTATTCCAAGGTGATGGTATTTGGAAAAAAGAAGCTGAAAATCCAGAACTTGAATTGACAAGAACATCCAATCCTGTGCTTAACATTCGAAGAGATAATGAATTTAACAGCGAAGGAGGAGAACAATGAGAAAGTTAATTTATTTAGCCCTTATACTTGTTACATTAGCAAGTTGTTCTACTGCAGTAATTATTAACGAAGAAACAGAATTCGTTGATACAGGAGTAAACCCTAATAGTTGGGTAGTGATTCATGCCGGGCAATTTTACTACAACATGCATGCTTACGACATTGATCTCGATTATGACTTTGAGATGATGGTGACTCATGTTACTAATCAGCAATATGCTGATTATTTAAATGAAGCATTTGCCAAAGGAACTATTACTGTTGAAGACGGTAAAATTTTTGGACATCATCCAGGCGATCCTTTTGATGGATATCTCCACGAATGGGAGATTCCTGCAGGAGATTACTTGCATATGCCATTTGCTGAAGCGGGATCTCATATCAAGTTAGTTGACGGTACTTTTTCTGTTGATAAAGGTTTCGGAAATCACCCAGTAGTTATGATTACCTGGTTTGGCGCTCAAGCCTATGCCGATTTCTATGGCTATCGTTTACCATTAGAAAAAGAGTGGGCAAAAGCGGCTCGTGGAACAGACAAACGAGCTTATCCTTGGGGTGATCATATTTCCGCAAATCTTACAAATTATGGTAGCAGTAAAAATGCGCTACAACGATTATACGGTGGAAACATTTCACGTACAACTCCAGTAGGTTATTTCAACGGAACTACTTATGGCGATTTCAAAACCGAAGATAACAGAAGTCCTTATGGCTTATACGATATGGGTGGAAATGCATGGCAATGGTTAGGCGATGACTATGCTGATGTGCATTATCGATATATGCGTGGAGGTAGTTTTACAAATTACGAGTACAACATCTTTGTTTGGGCACGAAATAGTGCTGGCCCAGACTTTTATAACATCAACATTGGTTTTAGATGTGCAAGAGATATTGTAGAAATAATTGAGGATGTAGAAATTGAAATTGAATAATAATTCTGCATTTAATCAATATATATTAGTTCACTATTCATTAAAAAAGCACTGGAAATTTGAAAACCAGTTTCCAGTGCTTTTAAAATAAATGCAAATCCAAATACCAATGATTCAGAAATTAAAAATGAAGCTGAGAATATATTGGCAACTGATTAAAAGTTTACAAACCATACTTTTATTACTTACCGGCATTACCGGATTTATAAGCTCGCGTTGTCCATATACTAGCTGGGAAATGACTTTGGGAATGATTCTTAGTTTATTTCTTGCGATTAGCGGAACCACAGTCTATAATATGATTTGGGATAGAGATATTGATGCAATGATGGTACGGACAAATCAAAGACCACTTCCTGCAAACAAAATCAGTGTTAAAGAAGCCGTAATTTTTGGTACAGTATTGAATATTCTTGGATTAGGACTTGCATGGTATTTATCACCGCTTTATGCTTTGGTTATTTTTGCTGGATTATTTATCGACTTTGTAATTTATACAATTTGGTTAAAAAGAACTTCTGCCTGGTCTATTGTCTGGGGAGGTATTTCAGGAGGAATGCCAATTCTTGCTGGTCGTGTGCTAGGTATAGGTGAAGTTGATTTAATCGGAATTTTACTTGCAGTCTCTGTCTTATTCTGGATTCCAACCCATATTATGACTTTCAATATGCGCCATTTTGAAGACTATAATAAAGCCAAGATTCCTACATTCGCTTCTAAATATGGCTTTAAAAATGTTCGAATGATTATTGCATTATCTACCATTACATCTGCCGTTGCTTTTGCTTTAGGCGCTTTTTCATTAGGTCTTTCATGGGGTTTTGTTCGTTTGCTTATCATTTTAGCTACCATCGCTTTCGGGTTTGCTTTCTACAGCATCATTAATCCAACTGAAAAGTCAAATTTTCAGGTATTTAAAGTAGCATCTCTATATATGGCTTCAGCAATGTTAATTATCATAATCGGCTCAATGTATTATTAAAAATGCCAAAAGTAAACAAACAAGTATTAATT
>CAYPOW010000005.1:0-32223 GCA_964412145.1 uncultured Draconibacterium sp. | reverse complement strand
GTTGATGATCTAAATTGTGGACTAAAAGAATAAAATACCATTTGTCCTTTGCCTTTTTGAATCCAAACTGCAGCTGGCAATTTAGCTAATAAAACTTGATTCTTCATAAAACCACTTGGACAAATATCGTCTTTTGGAAAAGAAGCAATTACACGTCTGTCAACATCAAAACCAGGCATACTGGTCTGAAAAACAGGATTGCCTCTATAAAACACATTAGCCTTTTCTTCCAATCCATAAGTTAGGGGATGATCCAATTTTACATTTACCGTTGCCAAAGAGCCGGCCACATATAAACCTTTTTTCTTCAATTGATTTGAAATATTGGAAATTGGCAGCCTAAATTCTTCTTCCTCTTTTCCGTTATTTATTTTCATCGGACTCATAAATAAGTCGGTGGAATTGCCCCAAGTCACCACATTTCCACCTGCCTGCACAAACTCCATCACTCTTTTTAAACCTTCTTTTCCCATCCCTGCAACATATTCAGGGGCTAAGTTGCTTGGTCGATAACTTCCATCAGAGCCTTTACGCTTTCCTTCCAACAAAATATCTTTGGATGAAGAGGGGAAAACCAATACATCAAAACTGGATAAATCGAGTGTTTTCAATTCATTTGGACGAATAAGTTGAAAAGGAATATGATGACTGTCAAATATATATCTAGTCCAGCCTGCATCCATATCATGGTTCCATGTTTCGATAAATCCAATTTTAGGATTTTTTAATTTCTGAAGGTCTTCAATTTTTGAAGATGAAAATTCTGCAAACACAACATTTTCTTTCAATTTATCCTGAATAAGCTGTTTATTCTTTGCATTTAATTTTACGACAAAACTTCCTTTTTCTGAGCTCTCAAAATCATTTGTAAGTCGATAAACGGTTTGGCCTTCACTCATTAATTCAAAGGCAAGAGCAAAGCTTTTGTTTTGTGCAACAGGGAAAATAACATAATCTGCATCATTTTCAACTGCTCCATCAACAACAATTTTTTCTCTTATTGGATTCAGTTTGTTTGTCAGGCCAGCCACTTTATCATTTATCTCATAAGATTTCAAGCCCATATGCAAAGGAAGCGACCAAGAAGTAATATCATAAGGTTTAATCATTGGGCCGTCTTTGGAATAATGACGGACAGGAAATTTTTGATTTTCCATCACCTCTTTCACAAAAGCTCTAAATGGCTGATTAAGAGAAATCACCACGGATCCCTTGAAAAATACAGATTGATTAATTACCACTTCTTCGTTCAATTCACTGATTTGAATCCCATGTTCCAGCATCAAATTAACAAAGGCAAGCAGTTGTCCCTGATCGTGCTGTTTTTGTGGGAGAATGTAATAATAAGGCGCTTGAGAAGCTCCCAGATTAACTTCTTTCTTGCACAAATTATTGGTATAACTCAATATTTCTTTTTTATGAAAGGAGGCAGTTTTAATAATCGATTTTGTGGAGACTAATTCCAGATTGATGATATCATTTAAAGTCCACCATCCACCCATCCAGGGGTCAGGCATATTGGCACTTATCTCATATTCGGCCAAACCTTTTCCACTGACAGACAATTCGTTAGGCTCTATGTATATTGATGTTGCATAAGCCACACTAGCTGCCTCTGTAAGGAAAGCCATTACATTTTTCCACAGACAAGTTTCCGTTGAGCCTGGCCAGTAATTATCAAATGCATAGCTTTGTGAAACACCTTTTAATCCAGCACCAGTCAAATCCTTAATCATATTGGTACCAAACAATCCATTCCAGTTCCACAATCCTGGATCAATATTTTCAGCAATTGGATCGTGATTGGGTGGCACAAAATAACGAGGTCCGCGAGATCCCATTTGATGTTTTTCTACCATCACCTGAGGAAACCATGTAGTGCTTGTGATGCTTGAAATAGCACGAGAATCCGATTGTGAAAGTGTGATAAAATCGCGGTTATTATCGTGACCAACATATTTGTGATATAAGCCTGGTAAAGAAGCTCCATCGTATTTTGTTCCTTTGTATTTCAGGTAATTGTCGACAACCATATCCATTCCATCAGGATTATGATTTGGAACCATCATATAAACCACATCTTCAAAATAAGAGAGTAACTCAGGATCGCTGGTAGTTGCATAATCATAAGCAATTAAAGGGGCAGCCTGACTAGGGCCAACTTCGCCTGAGTGCATTGATAAAGTAGCAAGAAAAAATACTTTAGCATCTTCTACTAATTTCATTTGCTCCTCGGAGCTAAGGTCAGGATTAAGCATAAGCTCACGATTCATCACCTTCAATTTATCCAAATTTTGAATATTTTCTTCAGAAGAAATAAATAAGATATACATAGGTTTCCCCATCGGACTTTCGCCAATTTGCTCCATTTTTAAGCATGCCGAGTTTTTATCGAGTGTTTGCAAATAATCAATTAATTGCTCATACGTAAATAAATTACCTTCGCTTCCAGGTTGAAAGCCAAAATAATCTTTTGGTGTAGCAAAAGTAGATTTTGTTTGTGCCTGTGCAAAAGTGATACTAATCCATAGAAAAGATAAAAATAGAGATACTAAATACTTATTCTTCATAGCTTTATGATTTATGTTGTGTAAGGTTTAAGTTGGTTGGTGAATAAAAAGTTTTGTTTTCTATGCTAAATTAAAAAAACAATTGTATTTTTAATCCAATTCCAAAATAAATCAAAACATATTGCCTTATGAAAAGTAAAATGACACCCTATTTATTTATTGCATTCCTAATTTTTAGCGTTCCAGCATTCAGTCAAAATTTTACTGAACTTCAACACAGAAAGGATGTCCAGATTAATGGATTATTAGTCAGCTATTCAGTGGTTAATAAAGGTTCAAAAAAAGGTTCTGACTTATATAAACTTACAGCTACTATTACCAACCAGGGGAATGATTACCTGCGTATTTATAGCACTGCACCGAAAGTGTTTGTAAAAAAACCTGAAAACGCTTTGGCTTATTTCCAATTTACGAATGCTACAGGAAAAGCTTTATCTGCAACTAGCGCTCATTTTTATCCAAAACCAATGTATATAAAAGTACCTTATAAATGTAAAAAATGTCCGCCAATAGCAAAAGATGAAGATCCTTACAATCATTATACCAAATCTGTAATTATTGGAACCCAGTTTGTTTCAGGATCAACAATGACCAAGACATTCAATATTCGCGTTGCTGAAGGAAATGTGCCATCTGTTAGGGTGATGATTTATTAGTTTCATTATCAATATATTAGCCTAGTTCAATTTAAGAAATTGAAAGAGATAAATTAACCCATATGCTTTCCATTTGTATCCCCGTTTACAATTTTAATGTTTCAATTTTTGTTGAAGAATTAAACGAACAATCTATTGGATTAAAAGTTCCTTGTGAAATAATTCTGATAGATGATTGCTCTTCTTCCGAATACAAGAAAATAAATGAAAGTACCTGTACAAAGCATAGGTATATTGAACTCGACAAAAATATTGGGAGATCCCGTATTAGGAATCTGTTTCTAAATTATGCCCAATATGAGCATCTTTTGTTTATCGATTGTGATTCTTCACTTATTTCAGATACTTTTTTATCGACCTATATTCAAACAATTGAAAATACAACAGAACAAGTTATCTGTGGTGGAAGTATTTATGATAGTATAAAACCTAAAAGAAATAAAATTTTACGTTGGAAATATGGAATAAAAAGAGAAGTAACATCTTTTCATATGACTGATAATAAGATAGATAAAGGTTTTATGACCAATAATTTTTTAATTAGCAAGAAACTATTTAAAGAAATAAAATTCGACGAAAGAATAAGTAAGTACGGCCATGAAGATACTTTATTTGGTTACGAATTAAAAACAAAAGGAATAAAGATTAAACATATTAATAATCCCGTCCTGAATAGTGATATTGATGAGAATTCCAGTTTTTTAAAAAAAACAAAGCAAGGGATTATAAATTTAGTGGCAATTTTAGCCTATGTCGATTATAATCCGGAATTTATTCAGGAAGTTTCACTCCTACGATTTTATGAAAAGTTAAATGCGAAAAAATCAATACCAGTCATCAGCTTTATTTTCACTTTATTTAAACCTTTTATTAAATATTTATTAGTACAAGGCTACGTAAATCTTTACTTATTTGATTTTTACAAATTGGGGATTCTCATTCAAGTAATAAAAAAACCTAAAACCACAAAATAAAACCTAAAATTATAAAACAAAAATTTGCCATGAAACAAATGGAAATAATCATTAAAGAATTCGATTTAAAACCACATCCCGAAGGTGGGTATTTTAAAGAAACCTACAGAAGTATTGGAAAAATTAACGAAGACAGCCTCGCTTCAAATTACAGGGGCAAAAGAAATTATTCTACCTGTATTTACTATCTGTTAAAATCAAATTCATTTTCTTCATTTCACAGAATAAAACAAGACGAAATCTGGCATTTTTACGATGGGTCGCCCCTTCGTCTTTATATTCTCACTGAGACCGGAGAACTTTCTCAATTTATTCTTGGTCGCGATTTCATGAATGGACAAAGACCTCAGCTAATTGTGCCAGGTAATCACTGGTTTGCAGCAAGTGTTATCAACGAAAACGATTTCTCATTGGTAGGATGTACCGTTTCGCCTGGATTTAATTTTATGGATTTTGAACTTGCAAATAGAAAAGAGTTGATTTCTCAATTCCCCCAACATCAAAAAATAATAACGGAATTAACTCATTCTTAATCAAGATAAAAGATTAAACTCATTTTCGAAAAAAAATGAGCCGATAGAGATTGAATTGAACGAAAAAAAAATCGAAATATGAAATCAAAATTGATTTTAACAGGTGCAACAGGAATGGTTGGCGAAGGAGTTCTTCAGGAATGTTTAAAAAGCAATGAAATAGAGAAAGTATTGGTAATCAACAGAAAAGAATGTGGAATCATTCATCCAAAATTAATTGAGATTATCCATAACGATTTTTTTGATATTTCTCCCCTTGGTGATCAACTAAAATATTATGATGCTTGTTTATTTTGCCTTGGGATTTCGTCTGTAGGTATCAGCGAACAAAATTTCTATCACCTTACTTATAATCTTACTTTAGATTTTGCTAAAACCTTATCGGTTTTTAATCCCCAAATGGTATTTTGCTATATTTCAGGACAGGGGACAGACAGTTCTGAAAAAGGAAAAATTATGTGGGCAAGAGTTAAAGGAAAAACAGAGAATGACCTGACTAAATTAGCTTTTAAAAACGTTTATAATTTCCGGCCAGGGTATTTACAACCAGGCAAAGAAATGAAAAACACTAAGAAATATTATAAATATATTTCCTGGCTTTATCCTCTCTTTAAGTTAATTATGCCAAATTATGTTTCAACATTAAAGGAACTTGCTCAGGCAATGATTAATGCTATTCTGATTGGATACGACAAAAACATTTTGGAGGTAAAAGACATCATAAAATTATCAAATACAAATAAATAAAACGATGACAAGGTGCAAAATTTAAAAATTCCCAATTTCGAGAATCGCCACTATTGATGTGTGCAAAATAGGAAAACAGATTAGTAATACCAGAACGGAGAAATTAGCAGAAAAAGATTTTAGAAAAAATAGTACTAATTTAGTTAGATGCATCTAACTATATATTATCTTTGTACAAAAATTCAAGAAACATGTACGCAATAGAACAACTGATAAATATTATTCTTAACAAGAGCGAAACTATAGAAGAGGATATTAAATCAAAATCGGATTTAAAAAATCTGACTGCAAAACAACTCTATTGTATCGAATTAATTTATGTAATGGATAACCCAACATTATCAGAATTGGCAACAAAATTGAAAACAAGCAAACCATCAACTACTGTAATGATTGATAGGCTAGAAGAACATGGATATATTACAAAAGTAAAATCCGACAGCGATAGACGAACTGCACATGTGCACCTCACTGAAAAAGGTATTACTGCATCTGAATTGCATGCAAATGTTCACATTCAATTTGCGCATTTACTCACTAAAGACCTTACAGAATCAGAAACTGATATTTTGGTAGTTCTTCTCAACAAGGCTATTAAATCCATATAAATTAAGAAATTAATGCTTGTATTACTTAAATTTTCACAAATAGTTTGATAGATCTAATTGTAATTAAATAATAAAAAATGAAAAAAGAATTAACTTCTAAACAAATGGATAAGAAAAAGGCAAGTTACTTAGAAGGAACTGTTTCTATCTTCATAAATATTGGATTATTTATAATTAAGCTTTGGGCAGGAACTGTTTCAGGATCAATTGCCATCACTGCTGATGCATGGCATTCTTTATCTGACACAATTAGTTCGATGGTTGTTATTGTTGGAGCAAAACTCTCTTCAAAAAAACCTGACAAAGAGCATCCTTTTGGTCATGGTCGCTGGGAGCAGATTGCAGCTATTTTTATAGGATTTTTATTAAGCCTTATCGCCTACGATTTCGTCACAGAATCGATTATTCAGTTTCAATCAAAAGAATCAGCCAATTTTGGAACTTTAGCCATTGTTGTTATTATTATTTCAATTCTCGCAAATGAGGCTCTGGCACAATATGCTTTTTATCTTGGAAGAAAAACGAAGAGTATTTCAATAAAAGCTGACGGATGGCATCACAGAACTGATGCTTTATCATCAGTAGTCATCCTGGTTGGAATATTTTTTAAGGACTATTTCTGGTGGATTGACAGTTTGTTAGGAATAATTGTCGCAATTATGATTTTTTATGCAGCTTATAAAATTGTTAAGGAATCGATAACTAAGCTACTGGGAGAGAATCCAAGTTTAGAATTAATTCAGGAAATTGAAACGATAATTCGTGTAGTTTCTTCTACTGATGTGTTTCCTCACCATTATCATATTCATAATTATATCTCTCATCGTGAGCTTACATTCCATATTATGCTCGATCCACAATATGATATTGTGACAGCACATAATATTGCCACCGAAATCGAAGATAAAATATTTTCCGAATTGAATATTGTATCGACTATCCATATTGAACCCTGGTACCCAGAGAATGAAATGAATAGTAAATGCGTTTAAACTGTTTTCTGGTTTCGTATAATAAAACATGAGAAAGCGTTTCTATTATGCAAACAATTCTTCAACTACCTATCATAATTTATTCATATTGTGATATTTAATTAAAATAAAAAAGAAATCGATTAAATAAATTTAGCAGAATGCAGAAAGATTTGTAGTTTTAGTACAAGCTTATAAAAATCAAAAACAAGTTCTAAAAAAAATCAAAAATTGATGAAAGTAGATGCAATACTTTGGGATTATGATGGAACATTGGTGAATTCCGTACCAAAAAACATAGCTATTACCAAACAAATCATTGCTATTGTAGCACCCCGATTGAGCGGAATAAACCTGCCTAGCTGCCTACAGAATGAGAAAGATTATCATTTAGTCAATCATCAATCAAAAAACTGGCAGGATTTATACGTCAATTATTACGGGATGACTGAAAGCGAAATGCTTAAAGCTGGAACTTTATGGACTGAATATCAAATGAAAAACTCAACTCCTGTCCAGTTATTTTCAGGAATTAAGGAAACGATTCAACAAATTCATCTTCCACAGGGAATTTGTTCTCAAAATTCATCTGAAAATATAATTCAGGTTTTAAAAAAAAATAATTTAGCTCATAAATTTAAATCCATAATTGGATATGATGATATTCCAGAGAATACGCAAAAACCAAATCCATTTAGTGGAATTAAATGCCTGAATCAGATTTTTATAACCTTGATTAACAAGACGATAGTATATGTTGGAGATCATGAGGGTGACGTTGAATTTACCAGAAACCTTGAGTACGAATTAGGGCACACGTGTAAAGTAATCTCCATTATTGCAAAATACAGTGGTAATGATACAAAATCGTGGACTTTTAAACCTGATATAGAAATAGAAACACCAACAGAATTAGTTGAAATAATAAATGGCCGATAAAATTTGCTAAAAAGTATTAACTTAGACCCGTTAATAAAAATACAATCAGCATATAATTCCAAACAAAAGCTTAGATTAATAGTTAATCGCATAAAATTATTACTTTCGCGTTTTATATAATTAAAACTACATATGTCTGTCTTTAAATATAGCATTTACATTGTTTTTATTTTAAGTCTTTTCGCCCTCGCTTGTACTAATAAACCAAAAGCATCCAATGATGAGGAATTAACTCAGGCCGAAGCAGAAAAAAAGATAAATGAGCTTGGGGAGCAATGCTGGAACTTACGTTTAAAATCTTCGGACTCCGCATCTGTGTTTGGCGAACGAGCCCTTTCCTTAGCTCAAAAATACAATATCACGGAACCTGTACCGCGCATAAGTAATTACTTGGGAGTTGTTTACATACATTGTTTGCATAAAGAAAGGTTTTCCGTCCGCTTTTTTCATCAAGCCTTAGAAACAGGTATTCAATTGAAGGATTCTGTACAAATAGCCTACGCATATAACAATCTGGGTGATACCTATTTGCTCAATGAAAATGTTCCTATTTCAATTCTTTACGGTGAAAAATCTCTTCAACTATTTGAACAGTTAAATAATCTGCGCGGCATTGCTTATGCATACGTAAATCTGGGAATAGCTCATCGAATTGGGAAAAATTACAAGCAATCGAATTATTATTTTAAGCTGGGGAAAAATATCCGAGAAAAAAATGGAGATAAGGTCGGCCTCGCTTCTCTTTTCTTTGAAATAGGAAGGAACTATCTGGAACAAAACAAATTGGATAGCGCCATGATCTATTTTCAGGATTCGTACCAAAAACACATCGTTCTCGAAAATGAGATTTATCAAGCTTATTGCTTAAATGGAATTGCCAATATTTATTATAAAAGTGATCAGTTTGATACAGCAATTTCATATTTCAATAAATCGATTGAATTAAATCAAAAAAAGAGTCATTATTACGGTTTAACAGATAATTACAATGGCCTTGCCTTGGTTTTTGCAAAACAAAACAAAAAAGCAAAAGGAGAAACTGCTCTCAATATGGCTATGGAAATGTCGAATATTGTTGGTCTTTCAAACAAAACCTTATTCACGCACCAAAACTTTGCGAAATTTTACCAGATACTAAGCGATTACGAACATGCTTCTAATAGTCTTGTTCAATTTATTCAACTCTATGATTCGATACTCGATGTTCAGCAGGTTGCAACCTTAGAAGAACTGCAAAATAATTTTTCGGTTCGTCAAAACCTACTTTCAGTGCAAAATGAGTTGGCAAGCAATAAATCTGAAAGAATATATCTATTGATAATTATTGCCTTATTGTTGATACTTTTTAGCCTTGGCTATATGCGTTTGCGCGCAAATCATCGATTAAATAAACAATTAAAGCAAATCAATATTCTAAAAGACAAGATGTTTTCTGTTATTTCACACGATTTGAAATCCCCATTTAATTCGCTGCTTGGATTTAGTAATCTTTTGAAAGAAGAACTTGAAAAAAACAATTATAACAACATTAAAACCTATTCTGAAATCATTCATCGAAAGTCGGAAGAAAGCTTAAAACTTCTTACCAATTTACTAACCTGGTCGCAATCACAAACAGGTAGAATAATATTTAATCCTCAAAACCAATCCATCGATAAACTTTTCAAGGAGTTAAAAGATTTTTTCGAAATTGATGCCCTTAATAATGAAATTGTGCTTTCTTTTACAAACTCAATATCTCAAAACGTAAAATACGATACCGACATCTTACGCATTGTTTTGGTAAATTTAATTTCAAATTCCATGAAATATACCGATCAGAAGGGTCTGATAAAAGTGAGTGCTTCAAAAACCGAATCGCAAATTATTCTAAAAGTGGTTGATACAGGGATTGGAATATCAAACAGTACACTGCAAAATCTTTTTAAAAGTTCTCAGATGATTCAAAGTGTCGAAGGATTAAGAAAAGAACATGGAACCGGTCTTGGACTCCTAATTGTTTCTGAGTTGGTTCAAATTCATATGGGTCAAATTGAAGCAAAAAGCGAACTTGGTAAAGGGAGTGTTTTCGAGATTTCCCTACCAATTCTCATAGATTAACACTTTCTTTATCAGATAAATAGATTAGTTTAACTGTAAAATTTATTTCTTCTTCCTGCCGATCAAAAACTAGCCTTTATCCAATTGTAAGGCTTTCTTTTAATCCATTTTCCTCTGGTAAAATCAGGGAATTGTTGCACCTGACCACCTTCGGCAATAGAAACTCCGGAGAGCGGAGTAATCGAGCTCCAAGCTGCTGCATCATAAACATCTAGAGGTGGCGCGATTTGCTTTTTAGCCGACTCAACAAATGCATTCATTACAAAGAAATCCATTCCACCATGTCCTGCTCCTTCTGCATCCTCACCATACTTTTTCCACAGTGGGTGATCATATTTTTTCAACCACTCAGTAGCATCGTCCCAACGATGCGCTTTGTTTGCTTCGCCCTCGATATAAATCCGATTGCCATCCACTTCCCAAATTCCTTTTGTTCCCTGTACTCTAAAACCAAGAGAATAAGGTCTGGGTAAATTTGTATCGTGGGTAACAATAATTGTCTCACCATTGGCTGTATCAATTGTGGTTGTCACGATATCGCCTAATTTCCATTTCAAGCTGGCATTTGGATGATCTTCACCTCCTTTTTCCACAATATGATTGTGCAATCCTCTTGATTTTGTTGCGTGAGATGTAAGCGAAACAAAACGATTTCCACGATTAATATTGGCATAAGCAGCCACTGGACCTACGCCATGAGTAGGATATAAATCAGCGTTCTTTTTCAAGCTGTGTAAGGTACGCCAGCGAGCTTCGCTCAGTCCTTTGTCACCAAACTCAACTCCATGTCCATATGGATGTATTCCATCGTTGAATTTAACGTCACGTAAATCGTGCTGATAGCCACATCTAAAATGCATCAACTCGCCAAAAATATCCTGGCGAACCATATTCAAAACGGCCATTACATCGCGGCGATAATTTACGTTTTCGAGTATCATTAAGTGCGATCCTGTTTCTTCGTGCACATTTACTAAATCCCAACATTCTTCCATAGTCATAGCAGCAGAAACCTCTACTCCTGTATACTTTCCAGCTTTCATCGAATCTACACTCATCGGCGTATGCCACAACCAAGGAGTAGAAATAATTACCGCATCTATTTCTTTCAATTTCAATAAATTACGATAATCATACTCGTCCTTACCAAACTCCAATACAGGTGATTTTCCATTTTCGTGAAGCATATTTTGCGCATATTTAAGGCGCTCTTTATCTGTATCACAAATGGCTATTACTTGTATATCTGAACGATTAAGTGCATTGTTTAGATGTTCTTCGCCACGCAATCCCAACCCAATAAAGCCAATATTCAATATTTCTTTCTCTGATTGTGGATAGGCAAAGCCAAATTTTGGCAAAAAAGCAACACCCAAACCAGCTAGGCTTGAGTTTCTTATAAATTCTCTGCGGTCTATTGTCATACTGTTTTCTTTATTTACGAATTTAGAAAAAATAAGGAAACATGGTACAAAATAAAAATTAGTGGGGGGTAATTAGAATCTTTTATTCAGAATCCAGGCTCTATCAAAACCTTGTGCCCGAACCCATTGCATTTGACGTGAAGCATCATTCAAATTAGCAAACGACTGTATGCTAACGCGATAAGTACCCGATTTGCTTTGACCTGCTGCAAATGCTGCAAAACCTTCTGATTTCAAGTGTGCAACCAAGGCGTCTGCTCTGGATTTTTCTCCAAAAGACCCACAAATGATATGAAATTTACCTTTTGGCAGGTCAACTATTCTGTCGCGAACAATTAAATCAGACAAAACAGGAGTTGTAATATCAGATTTATTTTCAATGTTTTCCGAAACTGCGGTTTCTACAAGTGTTGATTTAGATTCAATATTTGAAATATCGGTAAACTCTTCCGTAGTAGATTCCGTTTTTGAGTTATCTAGGTTCGTATCTAAAGTTTCAGATTGGTTAAAATTATTTAAAAACGAAAAGAAGGATGTTTGCTGTAAATACTTATTCTGCCCAATAGATGGCAGATAAAAAACTGCACCAATCAATAAACCAAAAGGAATAAGCAAGGCAGCAATTTTTCGAATCACTGAACTGTTTAATTGAATTATATTGGTCGAATTAGGTCTGACTTCTCTCTTGATAATTGGTGCACGTAAACTAAAATCAGATTTGCGCTCAATCTTTTGGAAATCCAATGCTTTTAATCCAAAAGAATCCTCATTGTAATTGATTGCATTATTTGGATAAAACTCCAATTTGTTGTGGATGTTTTTGTCCAATATTCCCAGATCTCCAAAATTAATTTGTTTACCTTCGGCTAAATCGCGCTGACAATAATTAGCAAATACTTCAAGCAAAAGCAATGCAGTTTTATATGAAATATCTAGTCTTTGCGATAAAAAATTGGCTAATAAACCATCGTTTCCATTTATTTGAGCATTGAATACCAATTTCCGCGAAGGTGGTAGAATTTGATGTTGAAGTTGATTTATTTCGGCTGCTCTGTAGTCAGTAATAAAACCACCAAGTCCTGGAATGATAACACATTCGTGTTCCATAACCAATTGACCTATATGTGCAGCGATATCCATACAACTATTTATAAGAAGCCAAAAGTAGCGAGTAAAATAGAATAAATCAAGAAATGTTGGTAAGTTTTAACAAATCTTCGGGTGTATCTATTGCAATGGATTCCAAATCCGTTAGAATTGTTTGAATATGAAATCCATTTTCAAGCCATCGCAATTGCTCAAGCGATTCTGCTTCTTCCAATTTACTTTTTGGCAGTTCACAGATTTTTGCTAAAATATTCGATTTATAGGCATAAATACCCAAATGCTTGAAATACTCAGTTTTTTCAAAATTTTCAACAGCTGACTCTCCTCTAACAAATGGAATGGGTAACCTGCTAAAATAAAGGGCTTTTCCATTTTTTTGTTTAACTACTTTAACAACATTCTGATTATTAATCAGTTCAGCATCTTTAATTTGCATAATCAAAGTTGCTATTTTAGTTTCTGATTTAATAAAAGCCTGAGTAAGCAAGTTAATCTGTTGAGGATCAATATAAGGTTCATCGCCTTGAATATTTACCACAACATCGTACTCCAGACCTTTTTTTAGCAGTTTTTGAACGACCTCATTACAGCGATCTGTACCAGATGCATGTTTTGAATCCGTCATAAAAACCTTTCCTCCAAAACTACGAACGTGATCAAATATCCGTTTGTCGTTGGTAGCCACAATTACATCATCTAAATAATCAGCCTTGGAAGCTTGCTCATAAACGCGTTGTATCATCGTTTTTCCATTGATTTGGGCAAGGGGCTTACCTGGAAATCGACTGGAATTATAACGAGCCGGAATTATTGCTACAAAACGCATAAGGTTAGTTTAGAACAGGCCGTGGATTTCAGCATTTATTTTTTCAATGACCGTACCAAGATCTTGTGGATTCTCAGTAAAATCGGTATTGTCAACATCAACAATTAAAAGTTTACCTTTGGTATAAGAAGTGATCCATTCTTCATACCTTTCGTTCAGTTTTTTAAGATAATCTATTCGTATGGTTTCTTCATAATCACGGCCCCGCTTTTGAATTTGGTTAACCAAAGTGGGTACACTTGCCCGCAAATAGATCAACAAATCTGGTGGTTCAATAAAAGAACTCATCAACTCGAAAAGTGATAAATAATTATCAAAATCGCGCGAAGTCATTAGATTCATCGAATGTAAATTAGGCGCAAAAATATAGGCATCTTCGTAGATGGTTCTATCCTGAATAATCGTTTTTTCGCTTTTCCTAATATCCACTACTTGCCGAAACCGACTGTTTAAGAAGTAGACCTGAAGATTAAACGACCAACGTTTCATATCTTCGTAAAAACTGTCTAAATATGGATTATCATCAACACTTTCAAACATGGCTTTCCAGCCCATCTGCTTGGCTAACAGCCCTGTAAGTGTTGTTTTTCCCGATCCTATATTCCCTGCTATAGCAATATGCATAAATTAAGTGTTTTATGTTTTTCGATAAATTTCAGGAGTATCTCCAAAAAATTTGATCTTTAGGTTTTAAAATTAATTCAATGTAAAACTAAATATGCCCTTTAACTTAGCAAAGGTAAATGATAAATATATCTGTTTTTGAAATCAAAATCAGAATCTATTAACGAAATACAACACAAATAAACAATCCAGCCTCCAAACAATTGAATTTTAGGATAAGACAGCATTTTCAGATTGTTAATATTTTTTATTTCGCAATAGAAAAGCTGCAATTGAGGACTTCTTATTTTTGCAATAAATCGAGGATTTCGTCCAAATATTTCCGATTATTTGCCAATCGGGGTACTTTGTTTTGACCTCCCAATTTTCCTTTCATTTTCAACCAACTATAGAATGTGCCCTTGGGAGCAATGTGCACAAGGGGTTCGTTCAAAATCATATTTTTATAACGCTTGGCTTCATAGTCAGAGTTAAGCGCTTTCAAAGCGTTATCGAGCGCATCTGTAAAAAAGGCTAAATCTTTGGGTGCTTTATCGAACTCAAAAATCCATTCGTGACGTGCGTTATTTGTGTTCAAAGAATAAATTGGACCAGCTGTATATTCATTTACTGTAGTATGGCATTTCTCACAAGCAATAGCAATTGCTTTGTCGGCATTGTCAACTATCACCTCCTCGCCTACTGCATTAATAAAATTTTTAGTTCTACCACTTACTTTAATTCTAAATGGATTTAAGGAAGTAAAAACAATGGTGTCTCCTATTTTATAGCGCCACAAACCTGCATTTGTACTGATAATCAGAGCATAATTCACACCAAGTTCTACCTCTTCTAGGCCAATTGTTTTGGGGTTTTCAACTTCAAGTTCTTCCATTGGCATAAACTCATAATAAACACCATAATCTAACATAAGAAGCATATCATCAGCACCTTTTCTGTCCTGAATTCCAAAAAAACCTTCTGATGCATTGTAGGTTTGCCAGAAATTTACGGGTTCATTTCCGAATAAATTATTAAACTGTTTGCGATAAGGTTCAAAATTCACACCTCCCCAGAAAAAAACTTCAAAATTAGGCCATACTTTTTTTATGTTTTCTTCACCACTTAGCTCCAAAACTTTTTTAATTAAAACCATTGTCCACGAAGGAACTCCTGCCATTTTTGTAACATCATGTTGCATAGTAATCTGAGCCATTTTCTCAATTTTCTCTTCCCATTCATCCATCAATGCGATAGACAAATCGGGTGTGCGTTGCATTTCTACCCAAAAAGGTAAATTTTGAATTAAAATGGCCGATAAATCACCTTCGTAGTAAGCCTCATTATTCACCTCACTTATACGGTTGCTTCCACCCATTGCGATGCTTTTTCCATCAAAAATCAAGGTTTCCGGATGACTGTTTACGTAAAGCGAAAGTAAATCTTTGCCTCCTTTAAAATGACATTCTTCGATAGCATGTTTGCTCACTGGAATAAATTTACTTTTATCGGAAGTTGTTCCACTCGATTTTGCATACCATTTTATATCAGATGGCCAGAGTATGTTTTGCTCACCGGCACGTGTTCTATCAATATATGGTTTTAAATCAGAATAGGTAGAGATAGGCACCCTTTGCCGATATTCTTCAATATTTCGTATACTCGAATAGTCATATTTAAGACCCCACTCCGTATCATTAGCTCTGTTAATCAGAGTTTTAAACCAATCTTGCTGAACATCATGCGGATATTTTAAGAAAAGTTCTATTTGATGCATCCGCTGTTTCATTATCCAGCTTATAACAGAATTGAGTAGTGCCATAATAAGTTGACCTTTTTTATTCAAAAATAGCAAATTATTAGTGATAAGAAACTATTATAATTTGTACTTTTAAAATAAAACAATGATTATAGTCTAAAGGAGAACAGATAATATTATAGTATATTTGCAAAAAATTAGTGATGGAAGCAAGGCAGAATAAAAGTGAAATTGTTGTTGGAATTAGTCAGGGCGACTACAATGGAATTGCCTACGAAGTAATTTTGAAAACATTTAGTGACAAACGTATGTTTGAATTCTCTACCAATGTTCTTTATGGATCGCCTGAGATTGCCAATTTCTGTATTAAAAATATCGATCTCCGTAACTTTGGTTTAAACTTAAGCAAAGAAAATTCCAAGCTTCACACAAACAAATTGAATATTATTTCTACAGGCGAACACAATTTAACCGTTGAGTTTGGGAAATCGACAAAAAAAGCAGGCGAAATGTCTTTCCTATCCTTAGAAAAAGCTGTCGATGATCTTAAAACAAGAAAAATCGATGTGCTTGTTACCGCCCCTATCAACAAAGACAATATTCAATCCGAAAAATTTAAATTTGCAGGACATACCGATTATTTAGCCTCCGTTTTTAATACAGATAATTATTTAATGCTGATGGTTCAGCAGGACTTGAGAATAGGTGTTATTACTGGTCATATTCCACTAAAAGATGTGGCCGAAAGCATTTCAACAGACCTTATACTTCAGAAAATAAAGGTTCTAAATCGTTCCCTAGAATATGACTTTGGTATCCGGAAACCCAAGATTGCTTTGTTAGGATTGAATCCGCATGCTTCTGACAATGGATTAATTGGAAATGAGGAAGCCGATATAATTATTCCAGCTATTCAAATGGCACAAAAAAATGGCATGTTGGTTTATGGTCCCTTTGCTGCAGATGGTTTTTTTGCTTCAGAAAATTATAAAAATTTTGATGGGATTTTAGCCATGTATCACGATCAGGGATTAATTCCTTTTAAAACTTTAGCTTTTAAAGATGGTGTGAACTATACAGCTGGTTTGCCAATTGTACGAACCTCACCAGCACATGGAACCGCCTACGAAATTGCAGGAAAAAATGAGGCATCACCTGTTTCATTTCGTCAAGCCGTATTTTTAGGTATTGAGATTTTTAAAAACCGATTGGAATATGAAGAAATAAATAAAAATCCTTTGCCTTCGGCGCTTAAAAAGATTAATCAAAAAGCCTTAAAGGATGAAGATGCTTCAACTTTACCAGAAGAAAACAACTATAAACCAGGCATTCTGTATTAATTGTTTGCCTAAATTATTTAACTGAATTTTATCGCATGTATACTATATCATCAATTGCGGCCGTATTGAATGGCCAACTTATTTCAAATTCGGAAAACAACGTTGTAATAAACGATATTCTTATTGATAGCCGAAAATTAATCTCGCCTGGCGCTACTATTTTTATTGCACTAAAATCGAAGAAAAACGATGGCCACAATTATATTTCGGAACTTTACCATAGAGGGCTTCGAAACTTTTTAGTTTCAGCCTTACCCAAAGAAATTGACAATTTTCAAAATGCCAATTTTATTTTGGTTGATAACACACTATCAGCACTCCAGCATTTAGTAAGCGACAAAAGAAAAAAATTCTCAATCCCAATTATTGGCATTACAGGGAGCAATGGCAAAACAATAATTAAAGAATGGCTTTTTCAAATGCTTCAGTCTGATAAAAAAATTATCCGAAGTCCAAAGAGCTATAATTCACAAGTGGGTGTCCCTTTGAGCGTGTGGCAGATGAACGAACAGCACGAAATTGGTATTTTTGAAGCGGGTATTTCTGAACCTGAAGAAATGCTAAAATTGCAAGCTATTATTCAACCGACTATTGGAATTTTTACAAATATTGGTCAAGCTCACGATGAAAATTTTATCAATACGAGTCAAAAAATCGGGGAAAAACTCAAGCTATTTACAAAAGTAAATACTTTGATTTATAATATAGATCAGTCTGAAATACAAGGTATTATAATCAGATCTCAAATTCTCGAAAGTGTTAAACCATTTACCTGGAGCGCTAAGCAGATAGCCGATTTGCAAATCATCAAATCAGAAAAAATAGAAAAAAGCACCCATCTAAAAGCACTTTACAAAGATCTTGAAATTGAAATTCAGATTCCATTTATCGATGCTGCTTCACTTGAAAATTGTTGTCATGTTTGGGCTGCTATGCTTTATTTAGGTTATGATAATGAAGTGATCAAAGAGCGTATGCTCGAATTGAACCCCGTTGCCATGCGCCTGGAATTAAAGGAAGGCATTAACAATTGCTCCATTATCAACGACAGCTACAATTCCGATATAAACTCTTTAGCCATTGCGCTTGATTTTCTAAATCAGCAAAATCAGCACGAGAAAAAAACGCTCATTCTTTCCGACATATTACAGAGTGGGAAGAGCGATATGGATTTATATGAAGAAATAAAGATTCTGCTCGAGGAGAAAAATATCAATCGGCTGATTGGAATTGGGCCTTCCATTTCGCGTATGCGCGATATTTTTAAACTTGACGCACATTTCTATGTCTCCACCAAAGAGTTTTTAAATCAATTTGCTTTCACAAATTTTCAAAATGAAAGCATTTTACTAAAAGGAGCCCGCTTCTTTGAATTTGAGCAAATATCCAATGCTTTGCAACAAAAATCGCATCAAACGGTTCTGGAAATCAATTTGGATGCTATGATTGATAATTTCAATTACTTCCGATTAAAGTTAAAACAAGAGACCAAAATGATGATTATGGTTAAAGCTTTTTCGTATGGCAGTGGAAGTTATGAAATTGCAAACAGCATGCAATACTTTCGCGCTGATTATCTGGCAGTTGCCTATGCTGACGAAGGTGTTGAACTAAGGAAATCGGGCATTAGTTTACCCATTATGGTTATGAGTCCTGACGAACAAAGTTTCGACAGCATATTAAAATACGACCTTGAACCAGAAATATATAGCTTCACTGTTTTAGATAAATTGGAAGATGCAATAAAAAAGAATATTTTACCCAATAACAAGCCCGTAAAAATTCATCTTAAGATAGATACTGGAATGCATCGATTGGGATTTGATCCTGATGATATTGAACAACTTATAAGCAGAATAAAAGCAAATAAACTAATTTATCCAACTTCACTATTTACCCATTTAGCGGCGAGTGATGATCCACGTTTTGATGAATTTACTCATGAGCAGGTTGCTATTTTAAATAGCGTACATGAAAAATTGAAGGTTCAGTGCAATCATACACTTATAAAACATGTACTTAATTCGTCAGGTATTAGCCGATTCCCTGAATATCAATTAGATATGGTACGTTTAGGAATAGGACTTTATGGCCTTTCGCACAATCCGGTGGAAGAAAAAAAATTACAAAATATTAGCAGTCTAAAAACAAATATTACGCAAATTAAACACATAAAAAGCGGCGAAAGTGTTGGCTATAATAGAGCCTATTTGTGTAAAGAGGATAAAAAAATTGGCATAATTCCCATTGGTTATGCTGATGGATTTAATCGTTTACTTGGAAATGAAAAAAGCTGGGTCACAGTAAAAGATACAAGAGTACCCATAATTGGAGATGTATGCATGGATATGTGTATGATTGATTTGAGTGAAACAAATGCAAATGAAGGAGACGAAGTAATTGTATTTAGCACACAGCAGCAAATCAGGGAATTAGCCAATGTCTCTCAAACTATTCCATACGAGATACTTAGTGGTATTTCGAGACGTGTTAAGCGCGTTTATTTTAAAGACTAAGCATGAAATCAACACTGCTCCGTCTGGGCTACCTTCTGTCTGTAATTATTGCCGTGGGTTCATTTTATTATTTCGATTTGCAGCGCTATTTTCAAATTGAATATCTTGCTCATTTTTTAAATTACATTGAAGAAAATAAGTTGATAAGTGCCTTGCTCCTATCTTCCATACTGATTCTATTCTCTGTACTAAATTTGCCTACTTTTTATTTTTCCATTCTTTTTGGGTATCTCTTTGGATTTATACCTGGACTAACAATCAGCTTGATAAGCAGAACATTGGGAGTTATTCTGGCCTATTATAATATTCATTTTTTGTTTTTTGATGTCTTTACACAAAAATATGGGGGCCAAACTCAAATTAAAAAAATCAATCGTTTAATTGAAGAAAAAGGATTTTCGGCGATTATTATTTTGCGAAGTTTGTATATTTTCCCAACAAGTTTTTTAAATGCGGCTTTTTCCATTTCAAAAATAAAACGCGTTCCTTATTTTTGGGGTTCAGCCATTGGCTTACTTCCTACTTCCATAATAAATGTCAGTATGGGGTATTTTATTCATCAGGATAAAAGCCTGAGCGACAATCCATTATTGCTCATTTCAAGCATTTTGATAGCTATTGCACTGGTGATTTTTAGTGTGCTGTATATGAAAAAACTAAAATAAGAGGCATACCGATTATCAATACACCATTCTATTTTAGATATTGCTCTTTTCCGTTTGATAAAATCGCCGGAGAATATGTCTTTTCCATCCCATTCACATATTTAGAAAAATCATTGCTTTGACTTGGCAGATTTTCAGCAATAAAAGAGGCTTCTTTAATAAATTCAGGAGCGAATTTCAACTCCAGAATAACAAGGTCTGGATCAATTTCTTTATTCAAAAAGGAATTTTCCTGCGCTAGAAATTGAATATACTCAAGTTCCTGGTCAATAGTAAAACGATAATGACTATTAAAAGAACGATAGTATCTGCGCAAGTAAGTATTCAAAAGTCGTGCTTCTAAATTTCGAACTTCGTTATATACACTATCTGGCAAATTTGCCTTTGCCAATACCTCATTTATTTGTTTTGACCGATACCCTTTTTCAATATTAAATTTTGGTAATGCATAAGATTTTTTAATTCTCAATTCTCCATCTCGGATTTTAAACTCTAAAATTGGATGTAAAATCTGCCCAAAAGCATCACCATACCATCGAATCCTAACTTTTTGTATATTTGACTTGTTTTCTTTATGATCGGAATAATAGCTCAATTCCGGTGTATCAAAATAAATATTGTTGACTTTTCTTTGCTTAAAAATTTCATGAAAATCAGCCGGATGCGTTTCTACAATTCCTTCAACAAAAGCAGGGCTTTTTTGTTGAAAAACAAATTTTTGCTCATAGCGATATTGTATTTTTTCTGGCACTTTCGACATACTATCTGATTAAAAGTCATCTTTGGTTTCATAAAATTTCTTCCGCAGTTGTGCATCAAATTTATCACAATCAATTTCTACAGACAAAGGTTTAGAAGGCTCATCAAAATCGCCCTTATATAAGCCAATTGTTTTATCATTGTATACATCTTTCATAAACAAGGCCCAGATTGGTAGTGCCATATTTGCACCCTGACCTTCTGTGATTGTTCTAAAATGTACCGATCTGTCTTCAGCTCCAACCCAAATACCTGTTACCAGCTTTGGTGTTATTCCCATAAACCAACCATCGGATTGATTTTGAGTTGTTCCTGTTTTACCAGCAATTGGATTCGTAAATCCATATTTCCATTGCAATCTATTTCCAGTTCCACTTTCAACAACTCCTTTCATTAAACTGACCATAAGATAAGCAGTTTCCTCGCTCATGGCTTCATTGGATTCAGGCGCAAATCGTTCCAAAACATTGCCGTTTTTATCTTCAATTCGTGTGATGAAAATGGGTTTTAGATGAACACCTTTGTTCGCAAAAGTCGCCATAGCACCTACCATTTCGTAAAGCGAAATATCTGGAGTTCCCAATGCGATAGCATGCACCGCCGGAATATAACCGGTAATACCTAAATTTCGAGCCATTTTAACTACAGCAGATGGGTTATACTTATCAATTAATTGTGCCGATATCCAGTTTATTGAATTCGCTAACGCCCATTTCAAAGACACCTCTTGCCCTTCAAATGCACTATTCGAATTTCGGGGCTTCCAGAAAGTGCCATCTGGTAAACGAATCATTGGCTGAATATTGGGCATTTTACTACAAGGCGACATATTCCCTTCTTGCATTGCGAGTGTATAAACAACTGGTTTAAATGTAGATCCAACTTGTCTTTTTGCCTGAGTCACATGGTCGTATTTAAAATAGCGATAATCGATACCTCCTACGTAGGTCTTTATGTGACCTGTTAGAGGATGAACAGACATTACACCTGCCTGCAATATACTTTTATAATACAAAATGCTGTCCATCGGAGTAAGAATAGTATCAATGTCTCCATGCCATGAAAACAAAGTCATTTCTGTTGGAGTTTTAAAAGCAATATCGATAGAATCGTTTGAATAATTTGCCTTTCTCATCATGCGATAACGTTCCGACCGCCGTTTCGCAGTTTGCATAATCTTTTCAATTTCTTCTTCAGCGTTTTCCTCTTCAAAATCAAATGGAGCATTTGTGAATCCTTGCCAATGGGTATCAAATGAGGGTTGCAAATCCTTACCAAGATGCTCGCGAACAGCTTTTTCCGCATACATTTGCATATCGTAATTTATGGTAGTAAATATGCGTAATCCATCTCTGTAGAGATCGTAAGGAGTACTATCTGGTTTCAAGTGAGAGCTTGCCCAGTCGGTAAGATAGCCACGCAAATATTCGCGAAAATAATTGGCCATCCCTTCAGCATGTCCTTGCTTATTTACCTTCAATCCCAAAGGTTGAACATGAGCAGAATCGTAAGTTATTTGATCGATATAGTTGTTGCGATACATTTGCTTTAATACAACATTTCTTCGCTCTGTTACCAATTCAGGACGGCGAAAAGGATTGTACAAAGACGAATTTTGAAGCATTCCGACTAAAGTCGCTGCTTCGGTTAATTTCAACGAATCGGGCGTAGTCCCAAAATAAACTCTGGAAGCTGTTTGAATGCCATCTGCATTGTTGATAAAATCATATTTATTCAAATACATAGCTATTATTTCCTCTTTTGAGTAGCTACGCTCAAGTTTAATTGAAATCACCCATTCATTAAGTTTTTGTTTTACCCGTGCAAGGCTCGAACCCGGCCTTTGTGTAAATAACTGTTTTGCAAGCTGTTGAGTAATAGTTGAGCCACCGCCTCTGTTCGAGCCGGTTATAACACCAATGAACACACGCGCCAGAGCTTTAAAATCGATACCTGAGTGCTCATAAAAACGAATATCTTCAGTTGCTATCAATGCATTTACCAAATTTGGAGATAAATCACGAAAATCAACGTCCGAACGATTTTCTATAAAATAGGAACCAAGCATGCGTCCATCATCTGCATATATCAATGATGCTTGTGACGATTGTGGATTTTCCAATTCCTCAAAACTAGGCATCTTTCCCAAAAAACCATTTGAAATTAAAACAAACAAAAGCGCAATCAAAACAATTCCACCAAAGAAACTAGCCCAAAGTATCAAAATATATTTTAAATAATTTGGTTTCTTCATTTTTTTTGGACTCTTTTTTAAGTTACTTTTTTTCAAGACCATTATAATTCATTCCTCTTATTATTTACTAATCTCCAATCGAATTCCAACATCAGCAATGCCTTGTAAACTATCGGAGCGCATTCCATGTTTTAAGTAAAATCGATACATACCTTTTTGAGTAAAACGCATATTTTGCCTCAGAATAAAGCTATTATCACGAAACTCTGAGCTCCCAGATCCAAGCCATTTTCCCTCCAAATTAGCCAGTTGACATTCAATTGTATCTACTGCCAATTTACCATTTGGTAACTCTGTTTTTATAAAGAAATACAGATTTGCATATTCATAATCGATGGTATTGCGAACATTGATGTAAAAATTAAACGCTTGCAAACTATCTACAATATCAACTTCAAAAGTTTTTGCATCTCTATAATACCAAATGTTCTGATCAATCGCTTCATTCTTTTCGTAATACCGATTTTGATCGCAAGAAATAAATATAGATCCCAACAATACAAACAAGCCGAAAGTGAGCATTATTTTCTTCATTGCATTGTATTTTCCTGTTGGCATAATTTGAATTTATTTCCGGTCGAAGCGCGTTAAATCGCCTTCTTCTATCCCATTTAATTTCTTCTTTTCAGGTGTTTTAATCATATAAGTTTCCAGATCATCTGGTTTTTTTCCACTTTTATTCCGATCAATAATATATTTCACCTTATTGACAGGTATGGCCATAAATAATCCTGGTTCTTTTAGATAAGTATACCAATACAATCTTAGAAAAACATCCATTTTCTGAAAAACGGCTTCTCCTTTTTTTGTTTGCAAAACAAGGTTTGTATCAGGAAAATCTGATTGAGCATCTGAATAAGAATCGTACTCAAAATTCAGACAGCATTTTAACTTTCCACATTGGCCTGCCAGTTTTTGGGGATTCAGCGAAAGTTGCTGTGTGCGAGCAACATGTGTTGTTACTGATGTGAAATTTGTCAACCAGGTTGAACAGCACAATTCTCTTCCGCAAGAACCAATTCCTCCTACTCTTGCTGCTTCTTGCCGAACGCCAATCTGACGCATTTCAATTCGTACTCTAAATGTCTCTGCTAAAACACGTATCAGTTGCCTGAAGTCAACTCTGTCATCGGCTGTATAATAGAAAATAGCTTTCGTTTCATCTCCCTGAAACTCAACATCATTTACTTTCATTTTCAAACCCAATCCATCAATCAGTTGACGAGCCTTTATAATTGTACTATCCTCACGATCAGCAGCTTTAATCCATTTTTCAATGTCTCCAACACGTGCATGGCGATAAATCTTTTTGATATTTTCTGATTCAGGATCTGCTTTTTTTCGAATCATTTGCAGTCGGGCTGTTTCACCGGTAAGGCTCACAATGCCAATATCGTGTCCCGGAGATGCCTCAACAGCGACGATATCGCCATTTTCAACTTGTAAATCGGAAGGAATTCGAAAAAAATCTTTATGACTATTTTTAAACCGAATCTCTGCACAATTGAAATATGCAGATGATGCTACTAAATCCATAGGTAGTAGCCAATTTTGAGCATCTAGCTTTGCGCAAGAATATCCTTGATTGCTTTTCCCTTTATCTAATATTGATTGTGATGCGCAACAGCCTCTAAAAAGCAAGCTCTTGTCATTCGTTTGATTCTCTTTCATGGTATATATAATAAATCACCGTGCCTGCTTCATTAATCCACCTTTTCCAAATCTATATGCAAAGCAGAGTACAGCTAATAAACATACAAATGTAATCAAATAATTTCAGTTTTAATAGATGGAGATTTCAAAAATATCAGGTAGAAGGATCGATCTTTAACAGCATACTCATTTTTAATGATAGATCAGCAAATAGCGAGGCACTAGCCACATTTCGTTCAATTTCATAGATAGCCTGATCCAGATTCTTTTGAATTTGGGGCGCATTTTTTAAATGAATAAATGGGGCAAACTTGACTAAAAAATTTTCTTCCCGAATCATTATTTTGACCAGTTTTTTATCGCCATAATTGATTAAAAGGCTTTCTCTTACCATACGTAATGAATAGGCCAGAAAGCTCTTTTGCTTTTCTCTTCCGAATTTGCTTATTTTTTCGACCCACGTTTTTATTCCTTCCAGGCTACCCTTTTTATAGCATAAGCGCATCCAATCTACAAATACATCGAAATTCTCCTGCAATTCTGTTGAATTAGACATTATTTCTGTAACTCTAAACATATCTCCGGCAGCCAAACTCACAGTATCTCGTAATGTATCTTCTTTTATATCAGGATATTGCTCTACTAAAAACGATTGTAAATTTTCATCTTTAATGGGTGGAACAATAATAGTTTGCACACGCGATAAAATAGTCGACAGTAGTTTTTCTTTTTCTCCGGCTATCAAAAATATCAATGTATTATCAGGTGGCTCTTCTATCAGTTTTAATAAAGCATTGGAGGCGACCTCATTCATTTTTTCCACCATCCAAACAATCAACACTTTATACTGAGCTTCCACCGCTTTATACTGAATTTGATGTACTATTTTCCTCGCTTCCTCTTTGCTGATAAATCCTTGTTTATTTTCGATTCCAATGTATTGATACCATTGAAACAAATCGGGGTATCCCTTCACCTCATCCAGATAATTTTTCCAATCATTTAAAAAATCACCACTCACTGGATCTTTGCTAACCTTCGTATCGGTAGTTTTAGTAGTTGAAGTGTGATTTGTATTTACAGGATAACTAAAAAATAAATCAGGGTGACTCATAGCAGCATATTTCCGACAAGAACTGCATTGACCGCAGGAATCATTTTCCTGCTTATTTGTACAGTTAATGAATTGTGCATAAGCATAAGCAAGGGCGAATTTCCCTACACTCCCATTACCCAAAAATAGTTGCGCATGACTTATCCGACTATCATTTACAGAGTTTAACAAGCGCTCTTTTAGTGCTTCCTGACCAATTATATCCTTAAACTGCATAGAATTTTATCAAGCACAAATTTAGACTTTTTTAGTGTAATAAAAATATATCTTTGCGCGCTTTAAACTTTAAAGGTTTAGAGTAGTCTAAAAATCAAAAAAACACAAAACATGAACAAAAAACTAATTATCCTCGCCGGTATTATCCTGGGCATACTACAGTTAAATCTTGCTCAATCTCAATCAGGAGAAGGCTCCGGCAAAGGCAATATGGCCAATATGGATCCTAACCAGCTTCCAAAAATAGGCATTGTAAAAGGAAATGTAATTGATGCCGATAATGGCGAAATTGTTGAATATGCGACGATTGCTTTTTATCATACTCGACTTGAAAAAATAATGGCCGGTGGTATAACCGATCTACACGGAAACTTTATTATTGAGAATATTCCAATAGGGAAATATCAAATGAAAGTTGAATTTATCGGTTACGAACCCTTCGTTATTGACGAATTAAAAATCACACGCGAAAATTTTGAATACCTTTTCAAGAACATTAAAATCAGCTCTAAAGCTACGGTACTTAACGAGGTAAATATTACTGCAGAACGAGCTGTTATAGTGAACAAAATCGATCGCAAAGTGGTGAGTGTCGATAAAAACCTCGTATCAGCAGGGGGATCGGCAGTTGATGTTTTAGAAAATGTTCCTTCCATTGAAGTGGATACCGAAGGAAATATCAGTTTAAGAGGAAGTCAAAATGTGACTATTTTAATTGATGGTCGCCCTAGTGGATTATCCGCAGAATCAACAGGAGCTTTGCTCGAAGCCATTCCTTCAGAAAGTATCGAATCCATCGAAATCATAACCAACCCATCAGCAAAATACGATCCAGATGGAGTTAGTGGAATATTAAATGTTGTCCTTAAGAAAAACAAGTTAGTTGGCTTTAACGGACAGGTAAGCGCTGGAATTGGAACAAACGGTTCTTATAATGCAGGTGCGAGTTTAAATTACCGCAACACCAAAATGAATATAAGCACTAATTATAATTTCAGACAATTCGAACGCCCTATGGATGGCTTTAGCGACAAAACTATTTTTGTAGGAGATACTATCAAACATTATGGCGATGTAAACGAAAGCGACAGACTTGGATCCAACCATAGTTTTTCTTTGAACGCTGACTTTTTTCTGAATCCAACAACTCAGTGGAGTTTTGGAGGTAGAGCAAGCAAAAGAAGTATGGAACGTACTCAATTTAATATTTACGATAATTATTATGGTTTTGAAGGATCAAACGAGGCTTTTACAACCGATTATTACAGAAATGATATCAACAGCAGCAACATTGGGTTTAATTACGATTTAAATACTAATTTTCGCAAAGCATTCAGTTCTAAAGATCATTTTTTAGAAGCGGAAATATCTTATTCTAATTACGATAGTGAAATGAATCAAAACAGAGCGACTTCAGCTATTGACGAAGCCGCTAATTATCCTGATGGATTTATTCCAAACGATTTAGCAGAAAATACACTTTCGGAAAGTAATGTGAAAACCTTCCGCTTAGACTATGCACAGCCTTTTGAGAATACAAAATTAGAGTTAGGGGCAAAAAGCACTCTACGTACTATGGCTAACGATTATGTGGCTGGACAATTAAATAACGATATTATTACGCCTGATGTCGGCCTGAGCAATGAGTTTATTTATACTGAAAATGTGCACGCTGCTTATGCCCAGTTTGGTGGCGAGCTTGGAAAATTTAGCTTTCAAACCGGCTTACGTGCAGAGTATGCCGACATCAATTCTGAACTTGTTACTACTGGCGAAATCTACCCTCGCGACTATTTTAGTTTATACCCAAGTGTTTTCCTACTGCAGAAGATTAACAAAAATAATGAGATTAATCTGAACTACAGTCGTCGTGTAAATCGTCCACGTTCACGCCAATTGAATCCATTTGGAAATTCAAGCGATCCATACAATATTCGTAGAGGGAATCCGGATTTGAATCCTGAATACGTAAATGCAATTGAAGCAGGTTATACTAAATACATCAACAAATCGATGCTAAATGCAACCGTTTATTACCGCTATATAACCGATGTGATTGAAAACATAAACATTATCGACGACTTTGGTGTTTCAACTATTACTTATCAAAACATTGGATCTAGAGAATCTTATGGAGGCGAACTAACTTATAGCGGTCAGTTTTTCAAATGGTGGAGTATGAATGCGGGTTTCAATTTCTACCAACTAAGTTATACAAGTGGTGAAAGTACAGAACTTTCAAACGAAGGTTTTACTTGGAACTTTAAAGCAAGTAATAACTTCCGTATCAATTCAAATTTAACGGCACAATTATCTGGAAGATATGATGCTCCTCGTGTGATTCCTCAAGGAAGCATGGATGCTCGTTTTGCCATTGATGCCGGCATCAAACACGATTTATTTAATAAAAAAGCCAGTATTAATTTACGCATTCGCGATATTTTCAATACACGTCAGTTTGCCTATGAAGCTTATGGCAGCAACTACAATCTGGTTACTGAGCGCCATCCAACTACACGTATGGTTCAATTAAGCTTAAGCTATAAGTTTGGTAAAATGTCGATGAATAAAAGCCGTGATAAAAAACCTGGCATGGACAATAGCAGCGATGAAAATGGCGATTTTGAATTTTAAGAAATAAAACACTGAATTATTTGAAAGGCTGACAATATTAACTTGTTGGCCTTTTTCAGTTAATAAATAATTAAACAATTTATTTGCACAACAGATATAAACCAATAACTTTGCATCAAACCAAAAAAACTAAATTAATACATTGCCTATAAAAAGAACGGAGGCTGGAAGAGGAAGGAATAGAGGCTCTTTTTTAGGTAACCATACATCTGAAACTTAATAATAACATAATAAACAGATGAGTAAAAACGTATTAATTATCGGCGCGGCAGGACGAGATTTTCACAATTTCAATACCTATTACCGTGGCAACAAAAATTACAAAGTAGCTGCTTTTACAGCAGCGCAGATTCCTGATATTGATGGCCGAAAATATCCATCAGAGCTTGCAGGGGATCTTTATCCTGCTGGAATTCCAATTTATGCAGAAGATGAATTAGAAAGACTAATTGTTGATTTAAAAATTGACGATTGCGTTTTTTCTTATAGTGACGTACCCTATGAAAGAGTTATGGCTATGAGTGCCCGTGTGAATGCTGCCGGAGCAAATTTTAATTTGCTTGGACCAAAAGACACGATGGTTAAAAGTACCAAACCTGTCATTGCTGTTGGAGCTGTTCGCACAGGTTGTGGAAAAAGTCAAACTTCGCGTCGTGTAATTGAGCTTTTGATGGCGAAAGGCCTAAAAGTAGTAGCTATCAGACATCCAATGCCTTACGGCGATTTAGTAAAGCAAAAGGTACAACGTTTTGCAACTATTGCCGATTTACACAAGCACAAATGCACCATTGAAGAAATGGAAGAGTATGAACCTCACGTAGTTAGAGGTAACGTTATCTATGCTGGAGTTGATTACGAAGCGATCGTTCGCGCAGCAGAAAAAGATCCTGATGGTTGCGATGTTATCATTTGGGATGGTGGAAATAATGATTTTCCATTTTACAAGCCTGATTTAAATATGACAGTGGTCGACCCTCACCGTCCAGGACATGAATTAAAATATTATCCTGGCGAAGTTACACTGCGTTTAGCAGATGTAGTCATTATCAATAAAATGGATTCGGCCTCACCTGAGAATATTCAAATAGTACGTGAGAGTATCGCAAAAGTAGCTCCAAATGCAATTGTTGTTGATGCAGCCTCTCCATTAAAGGTAGATTATCCTGAAATGATAAAAGGCAAAAGAGTTTTGGTTATTGAAGATGGACCAACACTTACCCACGGCGAAATGAAAATTGGTGCCGGAACAGTTGCTGCTATGAAATATGGAGCAAAAGAACTAGTCGACCCTAAACCATTTGCAGTTGGTAAACTGGCCGAAACTTTCAAAATTTATCCAAATATTGGTGTTTTACTTCCAGCAATGGGCTATAGCAATCAGCAATTAAGAGATTTGGAAACTACTGTGAATAATACCGATTGTGATTCCGTTGTTATTGGAACACCAATCGATTTACAGCGCGAAATTAAAATCAACAAACCAGCCACACGAGTTTACTACGATCTACAGGAGATTGGCCAACCCGATTTAGTTGGAATAATTGATGATTTTATAGTGAAATATAAATTAAAAAAATAATTTTGATGGCGGCTTTTATAGTCGCCATTTTTTTTTGATTAGATTAGAAATAATAAGTAAAATTAGACCATATGAAGAATCGAAGTTTGATCTCAATTAACGATTACAGCAAGGAAGAGTATATTAAGGTCCTTGATATCGCTGAAGATTTTGAGAAAAATCCCCGTCAGAAAATCTTAGAAAACCATGTGATTGCCACTTTGTTTTTTGAGCCTTCAACGCGCACACGACTGAGTTTTGAGAGTGCTATTTCTCAATTAGGAGGAAAAATTATCGGTTTTACCGATGCCTCAAGCTCTAGTGTTTCGAAAGGTGAAACCTTGATGGACACCATTAAAACAGTGGCCAATTATTCCGATCTGATCGTTATGCGTCATCCTCTGGATGGAAGTGCACGCTGGGCCAGCGAAGTTGCAGGTATTCCAATTATCAATGCTGGCGATGGAGCTAATCAGCATCCTACACAATGTTTACTCGATATGTATTCCATTCGCAAAACACAGGGAACATTAGAAAATATTCACATTGCTTTTGTGGGTGATTTAAAATATGGTCGCACCGTTCACTCTTTGGTTATTGCTATGTCGGAGTTTAACGCAACTTTTCATTTAGTTTCACCCGAGGAATTGAAACTTCCAAGTGTGATTAAAAAATACATTAAAGATGCAGGTTTAAAATATCATCAATATACTGATATTGAGAATATTATGGATAAAGTAGATATTTTGTATATGACTCGGATTCAGCGCGAGCGCTTTGCCGATCCTATGGAATATGAAAGAGTAAAAAATTCATACATTCTGAAAAACAATATGCTTGAAAATTCAAAACCGAACATGCGCATTTTACATCCTTTACCTCGCGTTAATGAGATAGAAGAGGCGGTAGATCAAAACCCAAAGGCTTATTATTTTCAACAGGCAAAAAATGGAGTTTTTGTAAGGGAAGCGCTTATTGCTTCAATTTTAGGTTTAAAATAATCGAAAAAAAAGAAGGAAAATGGAAAATACAAATGAAAAGGAATTAAAAGTATCGGCACTGGAAAACGGCACTGTTATAGATCATATCCCCTCAAACAGACTCTTTACAGCCCTGAAAATACTAAATTTTGAGTCGAGCAAAAATCCGGTTTATTTTGGAACAAATATGAGCAGTAAGAAATATGGCAGCAAAGGAATTATAAAAATCAGTGATCGCTATTTTGGTCGGGAAGAAATTAATAAAATTGCTTTGGTTGCACCAACTGCAACACTTATTGAAATAAAAAATTATAAAGTCGTTAGCAAATATACTGTTGAGACTCCAAGTGAAGTCCAATCTTTTATTAAATGTTTTAATCCAAAATGCATCACGAATCATCAAGCTGTACCAACAAGATTTAAAGTATTTATTGATGATGAGGGTATTATAAAATTACGTTGCCATTATTGTGAAAAAACAACTACTCAGGAAAATATGGTTTTCATCTAAAACAATGATGAACCCCACAACAGAGCTAAAGAGTATCAGAACTTTTTCTTTTTGATTCAAGACAGAGGATAATGACTTTACTCATTTACACCAATACGCTGGATTAGGCTTAAAACATGGGTCAAACTTGATCTTAATGATTATTTTCAATTATAATATGTTTCTTTTCCCCTTTTTTGAAAAAGGGGAGGAAAAACAACCGCTGC
>CAYPOW010000004.1:28416-32874 GCA_964412145.1 uncultured Draconibacterium sp. | reverse complement strand
TTTGGATTGTATAAATCGTTTATAAAAAAAGCCATTTCAAATATTGGAATTGAACAAAACGATGAAATCTTGGATCTTGGTTGTGGAACAGGACGAAATATTTTATTAATGAACCAATATGTGTCTGACGATTCCTTTCTTTTAGGTTTGGATATTTCAGAAGAAATGGAAAAGCAATTCAATAGCAATTGCAATGATTTTTCGAATATAAAATTCATCAATAAAAGAATTGACGAGCCGTTTGAACTCGATCAAAAATTCGATAAAATTTTTATCAGCTTTGTGATCCACGGATTTCCTCATGAAATAAGAAAAGAAGTTATTCAAAACGCTTTTAAGCATCTAAAGCCCGGAGGCACTTTTAATATCCTTGATTTCGGAGAGTTTGATATGAATAAAATGCCTTTTCATCACCGTTTTATTTTTAAAGCCATAGAATGTAAATATGCTTTTGATTATATCGAAAGAGACTGGAAAAAGATTCTGAAAGAATATGGTTTTGTCAGTTTTGATGAAACGTTTTATCTAAAAAACTACGTTAGACTGCTAAAAGCTAAGAAAAACGACTTCTAAAAAATGCAAATATCTCCAAAGCGATCAAAAATAAATTTCAGGAGTTTCATGTGGCATTCTGTATTTCTTGCTCTGGCCTCCAATTTTATGGATATCGACACTATCATTCCTTCCATGATAGTGAAGGCCGGAGGAAATTCTGTGCATCTTGGTTTCTTATCAGCTATTATGCTAGGCGGAGCTGGATTTTTCCAGTTGTTATTTGCTCCGTTATTATCGAAAAACGCGCTTAAATTGAAATATTTACTTTTGGGAGTAAATCTCAGAATTATCGCCTTATTGTTAATGGCGGCTATGTTTTTTTTCTCCTTTTCATTAAAAGGCGACACCATAATTCTCTTGATATTTATCTTAATATCCATATTTTCCCTCAGCGGTAGCTATTCAAATGTGTCCTATATCGATATCCTTGGAAAATCGATAAAAGAAGACAGGAGAAAACATTTCTTCTCCATTAAAGAGATTACCGCAAGCGTTGGGATTTTTCTTTCGGCAATAATTGTGCGATATCTTATTAAACAATATGAATATCCAAATAATTACGCTTTGCTCTTTTTAATTGCAGGAATTCTATTGCTAATAGCATCTTTAGGGTTTTGGAATATAAAAGAAATACGCTCGGTAAAGCCTGTTAAAAGAAGCTTGCTCGATTTTTTTAAATTGATCCCAACAGAAATAAAAAACAATCAGAATTTAAAATATTATTTACTGATGCTGAATACGCTGGGACTGGGAATAGGTTTTTTACCTTTTTTGATATTGCTTGCTAAAGAAAACCTCGATTTATCGTATAAATTAATTGGTAATTTTCTGGTTTTTAGAATTGCCGGAATGTTATTTATAAGTACCGTTTTTTATTGGTTCTCGAAAAAAATCAAATATAAAACACTTTTAACTGTTGCCATAGTTATTGGAAGTATTATACCACTTATTGCTCTGGCCCTAAGGGAGAATCAATTTTATTTTCAGTTAATATTCATATTATCCGGAATATTTGTTTCCCTTTTTAAAATTTCAAATAATGGGATTTTATTGGAGATTTCAACAAATGAAAACCGAACAATATATGCCGGAATTTCCGGCGCAGGTAAAATATTTTCCACCGTGTTCCCATTAATTATTGGATTATTGATCTTTTTTATTGGCTTTAATGCTGTTTTTATAAGTGTGTCTGTAATAATACTATCGAGCTATTTCTTTGTGAGAAAATTAAACTGCTAATAGTCATCAATTATCCTTTATTCGAGCTTTTTTTTTGTGATTTTATAACGATTGTTTTTGAGCGATTATTTGGTTAGTTATTCGTGACTCCACCTAAAATAATTACCTTCGCAGTATGCAAGCATTTGATTCAATTGAAAAGCAAGAATCGCTTAATGTTCTAAATTATGAAATTAGGGCTTGCGAAAAATGCAACCTATTTCGAACACGCAAGCATACTCTAACGGGTGAGGGAAATATTAATGCCAACGTATTATTTGTTGCTCTTTCTCCTGGAAGAAAAGAAGATGAACAAAATAGAATGTTTGTCGGCCCTTCTGGTCAGGTTTTTAACCGACTTTTATTGGCGGCGGAAATTGGTAGAGAATCGGTTTTTATGACGAATCTGATAAAATGCATGCTTCCTCAAAATCGCAAACCTACATGGAGCGAAATTGAAGTATGCAGCCCTTTTCTGGATGATGAAATTTCAATAATTCAACCTAAAATTATTGTTCCATTAGGATATTTTGCAACAAGCTCTATTTTAAAAAAATACCATGCCGATCCTTCAGAAGTAGAAATGAGTTTTAAAAATATAAACGGTCAATTGCTGACTTTAGAGGGGATGAAAATATTTCCACTTACGCATCCTTCGGCTCTTCTTTATAATCCGTCATTTGAATTAGGAACGATTGAAAAATTTAAAAAATTAAAATCGTTATTATTAGAGAGGTAAACAAAGAAATAATCACAATTTAGAAAAACACAATAAAACAAATAAAATGAAAATAGCATTCGCAACGGATAACGGAGAATCCTTTAATGATAATCATTTTGGAGATTCAGAGTATTATTATATTTATGAAATGACTTCTTCGGGAGTTGAATTCATAAAAAAAATCAAGAATACAACGGAAGAAGATAATGAAGAAATTCATGCCGATCCGCGAAAAGCCAAAGGGGTTACTGAAATGCTAAAAATGGAAAATATTCAAGTCGTTGTTTCTAAAATTTTTGGACCAAATATTAAAAGAATAAAGAAAAAATTTGTTTGTATTTTAATGAATGATGCTGATATTTCTAATAGCGTGAAAAAAGTGCACCAACAAGCGGATATTATTTTAACCGAATGGAAAAAAGGGGAAGAAAGAAACCATATCAACTTAAAAGAGTTGACAAATAATTAATAATTATGTATAAGCATCTTTTTGGCCCGGTGCCATCGCGCAGATTGGGAATGTCTTTAGGTATCGATTTAATCCCTAAAAAAGTTTGTTCCTTAAATTGTGTTTATTGTGAAGTGGGAAAAACCACTAAATTAACGCTTAATAGGTTAGAGTATGTAAAATACGATAAGATTATTGCTGAGCTGAAGCAGTTTATGGCTAATAATCCAAAAATTGATTATATCACTTTTTCCGGTTCAGGAGAACCTACTCTAAATAGTAAAATTGGTGATGTTTTGCGTTTCATAAAGAAGAATCATCCGGATATAAAAACAGCCATTTTAACAAATGGGACTTTGCTTTTCGATCAAAAATTAAGAGGTGAACTTTTGGAGGCAGATGTTATCCTGCCTTCTTTGGATGCTGCAAGTCAGGAAGTTTTTCAAAAAATCGATCGCCCAAACTCAAATCTAAAAATAGAAACCTACATTCAGGGTTTAATTAATTTTAGGAAAGAATACAAAGGAAAAATTTGGTTAGAGATATTTTTCTTGAAAGGATACAACGATTCAAAAGAAGAACAGGATTTGCTTAAGAACGCGATTCTAAAAATTAATCCAGACAGTATTCAATTAAATACACTCGATAGACCAGGAACGGTAACTGGCTTAATACCTTTATCTGGAAGTGAATTGCAGGTAATTGTTGATTATTGGAATTTGCCTAAAGTAGAGATTATTGCATCGGCGCCAGAACGCACAAGCATTGATTCGTATAGTGGTGATATTGAAATGGCCATTATAGAAACCATAGCTCGCCGTCCTTGTACTCTCGATGATTTGCATCGTTTTTTAGGCTTGCATATCAACGAAATAAATAAATACTTGGGGCCTCTGGAAGCGAAAAATAAAATCAAAACGGTGAGCTTGGAAAGAGGTGTTTTTTATGAGCTAAGTGATAAATAATTTCGAATTATTTTTTATCTAAAAAAGAGCTAAAATGTAAAAATTTTTCCAAGCGTAGAATACGGCATAAATTTTGTTTTCTACCAACGCAACCTTTTTAGCTCTTTTCTTCTCTTTAAGGTATAGAAATCTATAAAATAACTCGTTATGAAAAAAGTATTTTTATTTTTAGTTATCGTGTTTTTTTCCTCTTGCAATAAAGAAGATATTCAAAAAGACCCTATTCCCATTGAAATTTCAGAAAAAGCACAGCAAATTGTATTAGCAAACAATCAATTTGCTTTTGAGATGCTCCAAAAAACGTTTGAAGAAAGTGGGGAAAATAATTTAATGGTTTCTCCGTTAAGCATCTCCCAGGCTTTATCAATGACCTATAATGGAGCTGTTGGAGAAACAAAAACTGCTTTCGAAAACGTTTTACATTTCACAGGTCAAACTTCTGAGGATGTAAATCAGGCTTCATTTAATTTGACCAAAGCTCTTTTGGAAGTCGATTCCAGAGTAGAAATCGATATTGCTAATTCAATATGGTATAAACAAGGGTTTACAGT
>CAYPOW010000004.1:5834-28316 GCA_964412145.1 uncultured Draconibacterium sp. | reverse complement strand
CCAGAGTAGAAATCGATATTGCTAATTCAATATGGTATAAACAAGGGTTTACAGTCGAGTCTGATTTTATCAATACAAACCAAACCTTTTATAATGCCGAAGTGAGTGCGTTAGATTTTGCCAATCCGGCGAGCAAAGACATTATTAATAATTGGGTTGACGAAAAAACAAATCAGAAAATAGATAAAATTGTAGACAATATTAGTAGCGATGATAGGATGTTTCTTATCAATGCCATTTATTTTAAAGGTGCTTGGAAAGCAGAATTTGATAAAAACGATACGGAAGATAAAACCTTTTATTTATCCGATGGTTCTACAAAAAGTGTTGCAACAATGAAAATCGAAAATGATTTTGCGGTTTATTTTGAGCAAAATTATTCTGCAATAGAACTCCCATACGGTCAGGGAAATTATAGCATGGTCGTTTTATTACCCAATGATGATTCTTCTTTGCCAGAATTAATTAATCAACTAAATAGTGCGGAATGGAATAATTTGATGTTAAGCATAGGCGAACCTTCGGGCTGGAATTTAGAATTACCAAAATTTAAATTTGAATACGAAAATGAGCTAAATAATGAGTTGGCTGATTTGGGTTTAGGAATTGCCTTTAGCGATCTGGCCGATTTTACAGGAATAAATAAAGATGGAAATCTGGCTATTTCCAGAGTCAAACATAAAACTTTTATTGAAGTAAATGAAGAAGGAACTGAAGCGGCTGCGGTAACATCTGTAACTATGGGAGTTACTTCTGCTGGCCCGGGAATGAATGATTTTGCCATTGATCATCCATTTTTATTTGCCATCAAAGAAAAATACACGAACGCTATTTTATTTTTGGGTACGGTGAGCGATCCAAGCCAAGAATAGAATATAGCCCTACACAACCTATTAACAATTGAATGCTAAAAGATAATTGATCTACAAAGAGGAATGTCTTAAAAAATCCTTTAATTTTGAAAGATAGATTGAATGCTTAATTAGAATTCTTATGATAAAAATTTCGAAAGGCATCTTATTTTTTTTATTTATAGTGTTTATTCTTAATGTGGATGCTCAAAATTTGGTTCCAGATCAGAAACAAGACAGCCTGATCCTGGATATCGTTATACTTAATGGGAAGACTCAGATTAAAAATCTCGATCTATTCCCCAAGAAAGCAGAAATAGAGAGCCTTAAGCTTGAAATAAGTTTGACTAATTTTAAACTAAACAAAAATTTTGTTCAGAATCCTGTGCGGATAGAGGTTGAGCGACAAATAAATGGAAAAACCGAGCGTATTGAAATCGCCCGCTTTTTTCTACCCTGGATGGAGGACGAAACAAAACTCGATTCGCTTTTCGTATTTGATATTAGCCCTTATAGCCTTCTTTTTAAGCAAGCTGTTGATGTACAAATTGAAACGAATTACATTATACAACCCTTGGAAATGAATCTTCATTTCAATTGGAAAATAGGAGTACCGCCAGCACAAGCAAGTAAAATAATTAATCTTTGGAGCAGCGATATTACAGGTTATGCTTATGGAAATAAAGCCAACCCAATCAATCAGCAAATAAAAAATAAAACCATTGTCATTTCAGAAAATGTCAAGTATGCACTGTTAAAGATTTATTTATCAGGAAATGGAATGGATAATTTGATGCCGAATGAAGCAGAATGCAGTAAGTTTTATTTCCTAAATATAAATGAACACACAATTGCTAAACGTCCTATTTGGCGCGACGATTGCAGTTTGAATGCGCTTTTTCCACAAGAAGGAGCATGGACTTATTCCAGAGCCAATTGGTGTCCTGGTCAAACATTGCGTGAGTTCAATCATTTTATGCTTCTAGGTTCAGATACAACGCTCAATATTGATTTGCAAATCCAGGAAACTAAAAAAGAAAATCCATTGCCAAAGAATTATGTGCTTTCAGCAAATCTGATTTTATTTGAGAAGGCAGAGTTTAAAAACGATGCTGCTTTAGTCGAAATTTTAGCTCCCAATAAAAGCCTTTTGCATAAACGTTATAATCCAATATGTAGCTCTCCGGTTATTCGTGTGAGAAATACGGGTTCAGATACTTTACGAAGCGTTTTAATTCAATATGGCCTAGATAATAAAACCGATAATCGTTATCGATGGAAAGGAGAACTGGCTTTTATGGAAGAGGAAATAGTGTATCTGCCACCACTAAACTGGTATTTTTTTGATCAAAAAAACAAACCAAAGGAGTTTACTGTATCTGTCTCGGCAGTAAATAATTTAGCCGATGAATATCCAGAAAACAATCAGCTTTCCACGATTTTAAATCTGGCGCCTATTTATCCAAATAAAATAAGCATACAGTTTTCGGCTCCTCAGGCAGCATCCGATAATATTATTGAACTGGTTGATGATATGGGCATTCCCTTATTTGAGGCTTCAGAGTTTATAAATGATTCTATTTATAATTTTGATTTGAATTTAGATCCGGGATGTTATGAATTTATTGTTTATGATAAAAAAGGCGATGGAATTCACGCTTCTGTGAATAAATTAAAAAAAGGAGACTTAAAAATTTTCAATGCAAATAATCAGGTAATACTAAAAGATTTCGAACTTAATTTTGGCTCTGAAATTCGTCAACAATTTATGATCTTAAAATAAGCTTTGAATGAATAAAATTTGTGAACTTTTTGGTATTCAATATCCTATAATTCAAGGTGGAATGATTTGGTGTAGTGGTTGGGAATTGGCAGCTGCTGTGAGTAATGCAGGAGGCTTAGGACTGATTGGCGCTGGATCGATGTATCCCGATGTTTTACGAACACATATTCAAAAAACAAAAGCCGCAACCAACAATCCCTTTGGTGTAAATTTACCCTTGCTGTATAAGCAAACAGAAGAGCATATTCAGGTAATTATAGATGAAAAAGTGCCCATTGTTTTTATTTCGGCAGGAAATCCATTAAAATATACTAGCTATTTAAAAAAGAACGGAATCAAAGTGGCTCACGTTATAGCTAACACTAAATTTGCACTGAAATGTGTGGAAGCAGGAGTAGATGCAATCGTCGCCGAAGGCTTTGAGGCTGGTGGTCACAACGGTTTTGAAGAAACTACCACTATAACCTTAATACCGTTAATCAGGAAAGTTGTAGAAACACCATTAATAGCAGCTGGTGGTATAGGATGCGGAAAATCGATGCTCGCTGCAATGGCCTTAGGCGCTGATGGCGTTCAGGTAGGCAGTCGTTTTGTGGCTTCCAAAGAATCCTCTGCACATCCAGATTTTAAACAAAATATAGTTGAAGCTAAAGAAGGCGATACCGAATTAATGCTCAAGAAAATAGTACCAGTACGTTTACTGAAAAATAATTTTTATCAGGAAATAAAAAAGCTTGAAAATGAGCGTGCTGGAATTAGCAAAATGGTTGAACACTTAGGAAAAGGCAGAGCGAAAAAGGGAATGTTTGAAGGAGATATGTTGGAAGGTGAGCTGGAAATAGGCCAAGTAAGTGCCAATATTGATAATGTAAAACCTGTTTCAGAGATCATTCATTCAATGATTGAAGAGTATAGGGCTCAATTAAGGCAATTACCAAAACTTTAATTTTTATCTTGAAAAAAAATAATAAATCAGCATATTTTTTTAATTTCGCCGCCCTGATTTTATTTTTATTGCAGGCCAAATAATTAACAAGTTGATATGGATATAGTTATTGCAGGTGATGGAGAAGTAGGATCGCATTTGGCAAAGCTTTTAGCCGATGAGAATCATAATATAACGGTAGTAGACCCTCACACAAAAATGCTTGAAATGATAGGAGCGCATACCGATGTGCTAACTATTGTGGGCGATTCAACGTCTATTGAAGTTTTAAGAGAGGCAAAAGTCAATAAAGCAGATTTGTTGATTGCTGTATTGCACGATGAAAAAATAAACCTAATGACCTGTATTTTTGGGAAAAAATTAGGTGCAAAAAAGACAATCGCCCGAATTACGAATACAGAATTCCTCAAACTTGAACATGAATCATTATTTAAAAGTCTGGGTATTGATCAAATGGTTTGTCCTGAACGGATTGCTGCCAACGAAATTGTTGATTTACTAAAACAAACGGCTGCAACCGAGATCTTTGGTTTTTCAGAAGGAAAGCTGCAGCTTTTTCTGATAAGACTCGAGAAATTCGCCTGGGTTGTAAATAAAACACTTAATCAGGTAGCACAAGAATTTCCTTTGCTAAATTTTCGCGCCGTATCGATTCATCGAAATGGTAAAACAATTATTCCAAAAGGCGAAACCTATTTCCGCGAAAACGATTTAGCCTATGTAATTACAAAACCTGAAGGGATTGATATGCTCCTTCAATTGGGAGGCAAGCAGCCTTTCAAAATTAAAAACATTATGATTATTGGCGGTGGGCGAATTGGCAAGAAAACGGCTCATCGTTTGCAACATGATATGCACATTAAGTTTATGGAAAAAGATGCGGTTCGTGCAGAACAACTTACATCCGACCTTGATAATGTGCTTATTATAAATGGAGATGCCCGCGATATTAATCATCTGGAAGATGAGGGTATTAGAGATATGGACGCCTTGATTGCGCTAACCAATAGCTCCGAAACAAATATTTTAACCTGTTTGCACGCCCGTAAATTAGGTGTAAAGAGAACCATTGCCTTGGTCGAGAATATTGAATATATCGACTTGGCACAAAATATTGGTATTGATACAATTATCAATAAAAAACTGATAACAGCCAGCTATATCAATAGGCATACTATGGCTGCAAATGTAACAAATGTTAAATGCTTGAGTGGTATTAACGCCGATGCCATAGAATTGATCGCCATGAAAAATTCTTATGTGACTAAAAAGCCAATTAAAAAATTAAAAATCCCTGAAGGTGCAATTATTGGAGGGATAGTAAGAGGTGATGAATCATATATAGCCGTTGGCGATTTGCAGATTAAAGAAAACGATAAGGTTGTTGTTTTTTCAATGCCTTTTGCTTTGCATAAAGTTAACCAACTCTTTATAAATTAAAGATATGCACTCGGCTTTAAATTACCGTCTCGTATTCTATGTTCTATCATTTTTATTGATTATAGAAGCTGTTGCTCTTTTTATGAGTGCAGGGATAGCTGCAATTTACAATCCTGAACAAATCCATCAAATTCGTCTTTTTGCTTCAGAAGGAGGATTTTGGCCATTAATATTTGGAGCTGTTATAACTCTTTTCATAGGTTTACTAGGTGTATTGATAACCAAGGGAGTTAGTAAACATGTTTCAAAAAAAGAAGGTTATTTGGTTGTAGCTTTGAGCTGGATAGTGATATCTTTTTTTGGTAGTTTACCATTTTATTTGAGCGGTTATTTCGGTTCTTTTACAGATGCTTTTTTTGAAACGATATCTGGTTTTACTACAACGGGGGCTTCCATTTTAACAGATATCGAATCTCTGCCAAAAGGAATTTTATTTTGGCGAAGCTTAACGCATTGGATAGGAGGTATGGGAATTATTGTCCTCTCTTTAGCTATATTACCACTGTTGGGAATTGGAGGAATGCAGCTTTTTGCAGCAGAATCGCCCGGTCCCACTTTTGATAAAATACATCCAAAAGTTAAAGAGACGGCAAAAAGACTTTGGGGAATTTATGTTCTCCTTACTTTTGTTGAAGTAGGATTGTTAATGGCCGGAAAAATGCCATTTTTCGACGCTATTTGTCATTCGTTTGCAACGATGGCCACTGGCGGATTTTCAACACAAAATGCAAGTATCGCTAATTATTCTTCTTATATTCAATACATTATTATTTTCTTTATGATTTTGGCCGGAACGAATTTCAGCCTGCATTTTTATTTTTTAAATGGGAAAGCTAAACTTGTATGGAAGAATGAGGAGTTTCGTTTTTATTTATTAATAATTTTGGTGGCGACACTGGTGATTAGTCTTGGTCTTATTTTTAAACTGGGATTAAATACAGAAAATGCATTCCGCGATTCGCTTTTTCAAGTTGTTTCTATTGCAACAACAACTGGTTTTGTTACAGCCGATTACCTGATCTGGCCACCTGAATTTTGGCTTATTTTATTTTTGTTATTCTTTGTTGGCGGAAGTGCTGGTTCCACAGGTGGCGGTGTTAAAGTTACTCGTGTTTTGCTTCTTTTTAAAAATAGTCTTTTAGAATTGAAGCGTTTGGTTCATCCAAATGCAATCATTCCTGTTCGATTAAATGGCAAACCAGTTCCTCAGAATATCATTTTTGTAGTCATTTCTTTCTTTTTAATTTATATTACCATTTTTGCATTTGGTGTTGTTATTTTGGCTGGAACAGGTATCGATTTTGTTTCTGCTATTGGTGTTTCTGCTTCTTCACTTGGAAATATTGGGCCAGGTATTGGTAGTGTAGGCCCTGTAGAAAATTATGCTCATTTGCCCTTATTAGCCAAATGGTTTTCCGCTTTCTTGATGTTATTAGGTCGTTTAGAGCTATTTACAGTCTTAATTATTTTCTCTCCCTCATTTTGGCAGAAATAGTCTAATTTTTTTTGGATGTTTATTTTTACATTCTGGATTGCAAAATGAGATTTAATTAGCTTTGCAAAAAGATCTATCGCAATATGAAGGCTAATTTTTCGAAAAGAAAATATGTAATTTTAAGTATTTTTCTGATTCTTGGCTTTATTTATATTGCTCGCTTGTTTTATGTGCAGGTATATCAAGATAAGTATATCTTATCGGCACAAAATAATGTGGTTCGAAAAGAGCTCATTTATTCATCACGTGGATTAATTTTCGATAGAAAGGGCAAGGTTTTAGTAGCCAATGACGCCGTTTACGATTTGATGATAATTCCGAATCAGCTCCAAATGACAGATACTTTACGTTTCTGTAATTTATTAGGCATTACAAAGGATGAATTTAAAGCATATTACCAAAAAGCAATAAACTATTCCCCTTATAAAGCCTCCTTGTTTTATGGTCAGCTACCAAAAGATGAGTATGCCTATCTACAAGAAATGCTTTATGAATTTCCAGGTTTTTTTGTACAAAAAAGAACATTACGACGTTACCCATATTCTGTGGCCGCATTAAATTTAGGAGATGTTGGGGAGGTAAACCGACGCGATTTGCTTAATGATAATTATTATGAATTAGGCGATTATATTGGTAAAAGCGGTTTAGAAAAACATTACGAAAAAGAATTGCGCGGAAAAAAAGGTGTCGAATATGTAATGGTTGATGTTTTTAACCGCAAAAAAGGAAGTTATAAAGAGGGTCGATTCGATACATTAGCAACGCAAGGTCAAAACCTTTTTTCTGGATTGGATTTGGAACTCCAAGCCTATGGTGAAAAACTGATGCAAAATAAAATCGGGAGTATTGTTGTCATAGAGCCCTCAAGTGGCGAAATCTTAAGTCTCGTGTCCAGTCCTAATTTTGATCCGGCAATGCTTGTGGGCCGTAAACGTGGCGAAAATTTCAATAAATTGGTTGGCGATAGTTTAAAGCCTCTGTATAACCGTGCATTAATGGCAACTTACTCCCCAGGGTCGGCCTTTAAAATGATTAATGCTTTAGTTGCACTTCAGGAAAATGCAATTACTATACACAGTAAATTTAGCTGTCAAGGACCTGAATCTTCTCCTATTAGATGTACACACTATCACGATACTCCACTGACGGTGGAATATGGAATACAAGTTTCGTGCAATCCGTTTTTCTGGGAAACATTTAAGCATATTTTAAATAATCCAAAATATAAAAATGTGCACGAAGCTTATGAGAGTTGGTATACTATTGTGAAAAGTTTTGGTTTAGGCGAAAAGATCAATACAGATTTAATGTACGAAAGCAGCGGAAATATTCCTACAGCTGCATATTATGACAAAGTTTATCGTGGTCGCTGGAATGCATTGACTGTACGTTCCCTTGCAATTGGTCAGGGCGAAATATTAGTAACGCCTGTGCAATTGGCGAATATGGCTGTTATCATGGCAAATAGAGGATATTATTACCCACCTCATTTAGTCAGAGCCATTGGCTCTCCCGATAATCTGATCAAATCTGCCAGAATAAAAAAACACGTTTTGGTCGATCCTGAAAATTTTAAAACAGTAATTGATGGGATGGAAAAAGTGACCAAATTGGGCGGAACTGCTATTCTTGCTGCGCTTGATACAATTCCGGTTTGCGGCAAAACGGGTACTGTACAAAACCCGCATGGCAAAGATCATAGTGTGTTTATTGCGTTTGCGCCAAAAGATAATCCCAAAATTGCAATTGCCGTAGTGGTGGAAAATGCAGGAGATTATGGTGGAACCTGGGCGGCGCCTATTTCAAGTTTAATGATGGAGAAATATTTTTATGGAGAAATAAAAAGAAAAGCTCAGGAAAAACACATGTTTGAAGCCAATCTAATTCCACGATAATGAGAAGAAGAAAAGGTATATTTAACAATATCGATTGGTGGCTGGTAATGCTTTATTTAGTATTGGTTGTAATGGGCCTAATAAGCATTTATTCAGCAGTTTACAATGTAGATCATCCGTCTATTTTTGATCGTACACAACGCTATGGCAACCAGTTTTTTTGGATTTTAACAGCCTTCCTTATCGCTTTTTCTATTATTATGATTGATGTAAAATTTTTCGCCTCTTTTTCTTATTTAATTTACGGAGCCAGCATATTGCTCTTAATTGGCGTGTTGATATTTGGAAAAGAAATTGCCGGATCAAAATCATGGATTGATTTTTGGGGTTTCACTTTGCAGCCTTCCGAATTTGCCAAAGTGGCTACCAATCTTGCTTTAGCCAGCTATTTAAGCGGATTAAATATAAATCTAAAAAAACCAAAGATTATATTTAGAGCAGCAGGCCTCCTGTTTATTCCTTTTATCCTTGTTTTGCTTCAGAATGATACGGGTTCAGCCATTGTCTATTCTGCTTTTATATTGGTTTTGTATCGCGAAGGTTTTAGTGGTAATTTTTTAGTGATAGGAGCCATTATAGCCGTTCTTTTTGTGTTTACATTAATGGCCGGTAAAATATTGGTATTAAGCGTATTATCCATCTTGACGTTTATAATATTTTTGATGATACAAAAAGCGAAAAGGAATTTATTTCTGCTTTTTGGCCTGTTTTTTATCGTTTCGGCATTTATTTATTCCGTTGATTATGCTTTTGAAAATGTTTTGCAGGAGCATCAAAAAACACGAATTGAAATTTTGCTAGGGAAAAAAACTGATTTTCAGGGCGCTGGTTATAATGCTCATCAATCCATGATTGCTATCGGATCTGGTGGTTTTAGTGGCAAAGGTTTTCTACAGGGAACACAAACTAAATACAAATTTGTTCCTGCGCAAAGCACAGATTTTATTTTTTGCACGGTTGGAGAAGAATGGGGATTTTTGGGTAGCTCAATGGTTATTATTTTATTCCTTGTTCTTTTAGGCCGCCTGGTATTTGTGGCTGAGAGACAACGATCTGCTTTTAGTCGTATTTATGGTTATGGAGTAGCGTCTATTCTGTTTTTCCACTTTGCAATTAATATCGGTATGACTGTTGGATTGGCACCTGTTATTGGAATTCCATTGCCTTTTTTTAGTTATGGCGGTAGTTCTTTATGGGCCTTTACCATTTTGCTTTTTATTTTTATCAAAATGGATTCCTATCGATTAGAATTGCTATAAGCTTAGTCCTCTTCGTAAATACGTGTTTGTCGGGCAATTGATTCTTTGTGAACCAACTCAAGTATTTTAAACAGAAATTTTGAATCTAAACCTAAATTTTTACCGTTTTCGAGTCTTTCTTGCATTATGTTCGACCACCTTTTGAGCTGAAGTATAGTAATATTGTTTTCCTTTTTGTATTTCCCTATAGAATCAATAATACCCAATCGCCTCGATAAAATTTGAATCATTTCTGCATCCAGGCGATCGATTTCTGAGCGATATTCTTCCAGTTTGGTTTCAAAAACAACATCACCCGTGCGCTCTCTGATTACTAAATTATTAAGTAAATATTTTAGTGCATCAGGTGTAATTTGTTGTTTCGCGTCGGTTAATGCTTTATCTGGTTGATAATGAGACTCGATCATAAGTCCATCCATTTCCAGATCCAATGCTTTTTGCGAAATTTCGGCAAGTAAACTGCGGTTCCCACAAATGTGACTTGGATCAGTGATGATTGGTAAAGAAGGATAAAGACGCTTTAATTCGATAGGGATTTCCCACATTGGAGCATTGCGGTAAGCGGATTTTTTAAAGAAATCAAATCCACGATGGATGGCGGCTAGTTTTGTTATTCCTGCCTCATTCAGGCGTTCCAAAGCACCAACCCATAACGATAAATCTGGATTTAAAGGGTTTTTAACCATCACAGGTATATCGACACCTTTTAGAACATCTGCAATTTCCTGCACTGAGAAAGGATTTACTACCGTACGGGCGCCCAACCACAGGACATCTACTTCATACTTTAACGCTAGCTCAACATGCTTTGGATTGGCAACTTCTATGGTGGTTTTTAATCTTGTTTCTTGTTTTACTTTCTTCAACCATTTGAGCGCTTCTTCACCATGTCCTTCAAACATCTTGGGTCTGGTTCTTGGCTTCCAAATACCGGCACGAAAAAGTTTTACCGAATCAATTTTGGCTATTTCTCTCGCTGTTTCTAGCAATTGGGTTTCCGATTCTGCACTGCAGGGGCCACTAATGATTAAGGGGTGCTTCACAGTTTTTAACCAGGAATCAAGTGGTTTAATTATAAGCGTATCAGACATACTGCAAAAATACAATTTTAGCTTGATTTAGTTTCACAAACTTTAAACACCTGATTGAATAAGGCAAAAGAACAAAAACGAAAAAGCTGAATTCAAAAAAAGTTTTTCTATTTAAAAAACGTACCTTTGTTCAGGATAAATAAAAATGGAAAAACGCTGGGTTTTAAAAGAAAGAGGGGATGAGCAATTAATTTCAAAGTTAGCTCAGGAGCTTGATATTAGCGAGCATCTTGCTAATTTATTGGTTCAAAGAGGCGTTAAATCGTATGAAGAAGCACGAACATTTTTTCGTCCCGAAATAAGTCATCTGCACGATCCTTTTCTAATGAAAGATATGGATAAGGCCGTTATCCGGATTTTAAAAGCCATTCAATTGAAGGAAAAAATCCTGGTTTATGGCGATTATGATGTGGATGGCACTACTGCTGTTGCTCTGGTTTATTCTTTTTTGAAAAAAATAGGCGCTGAGCTCGATTTTTATATTCCTGATCGTTATTCTGAAGGCTATGGCATTTCAATTCAAGGTATTGATTTTGCCGCAGAAAATAATTTTAAATTAGTTATTGCTCTGGATTGTGGAATTAAAGCAGTAGATAAAATAGAGTATGCCAAAACGAAGAATGTTGAGTTTATTATTGGCGATCATCACCGTCCGGGCGAACATCTTCCTCAGGCTGTAGCTGTTTTGGATTCCAAACGCGATGATTGCCCTTATCCTTATAAAGAATTATCTGGTTGTGGTGTTGGCTTTAAATTAGCTCAAGCAATTGCGCAAAGCAAACAGATTCCTTTTAAGCAATTGGAAGAATACCTCGATTTAGTGGCTATTAGTATTGCTGCCGATATTGTTCCTATTACTGGCGAAAACAGAGTGTTTGCACATTTCGGATTGGAAAGAATAAATAAATTTCCGCGCAAAGGTGTTGAAGCCATTTTAAGATATACTAGTGTTCGTAAATCGCGCCCTCGTAACTTAAATCAAATGGAGAATGTTTTTGATAAGCCATTGGGAATTAGCGATTTAGTGTTTCAATTAGGCCCCCGAATAAATGCTGCGGGACGCATTGAAAGTGGTAAAGATTCTGTACGCCTCCTGGTAAGTAAAACACGTGAAGAGGCCGATGTTATTGCAGATCAAATTAATGATTTAAATACCGAGCGTAGACATCTGGATAGCAAAACAACGGAAGAAGCATTGGCTATAATTGAAAACGATCCGGAACAGAATAATAAAAAAGCCAATATTGTTTTCAAAGAAGATTGGTCGAAAGGAGTGATAGGAATTGTAGCTTCACGATTAATAGAAAGCCATTACAAACCCTCCATAGTTTTTACTAAATCGAATGGATTTTTAACGGCCTCCTGTCGTTCTGTTCATGGATTTGATATTTACGATGCCATTGAATCGTGTAGCGAATATATGGAACACTTTGGTGGACATACGTATGCTGCCGGCTTGTCGATAAAACCGGAAAATCTGGAAGTATTTAGCAATTGTTTTGAAAAGTATGTTCAGGAAAATATTACGGAGGCATCACTCGTTCCTCAAATTAAAATTGATATTGTTTTAAGTTTAAACGACATCAATCAAAAATTTTATCGCATCATAAAACAGTTGGCTCCCTTTGGCCCGGGAAATATGCTACCTGTTTTTCAGGTGAATGAACTTATAGATACCGGAAAATCGCGCATTGTTGCTGAAAAGCACATAAAGTTGGATGTTGTACACAAGAATACATCGGGTTATCCTATTGCCGGAATAGCATTTCAACAAGCCGATAAATTTGGTTTAATAAAATCGGGAAGCGATTATTATAAAAAAGGAAATACAGAAAAACAAACTGTATTTAACCTTTGTTTTACTTTGGAAGAAAATGTTTGGAATGGTGTAAAAAATTTGCAGCTTAATGTAAAAGATATTAAAGCATTTAAGGAATAGTTTCTTCTTCTGTATCATCCTCCTCATTTAAGGTCTCTTCTTCGTCAACGTCGTTTAAATTTTCTACTTTACTAAAGCCTTTCAATAAAATTGTCAGATAGAGCATACCTCCACCTATTAAAAGAAGTAAAAATCCAAAAACCTGAACCATTATCCCTAAAATCAGTTCAGGAAAAAAGATGAGAATAAAACCAATCAAAATAGCTATCACGCCATTTGTTTTATGCAAAAAATTACCTTTTAGCTCACTATTCCCTAGACTTACAGAAAACTGGTATACACCTAAAACAATAGTCCATAATCCAGCCAATATCATTAAAAATTTAATGGATGCTTCAGGGAAAAACATAACCACTCCCCCAAGAACCAGGTTAAATAAGCCTTGAAATAGCCAAAAAATCATATTTTTATTTTCCTTGGCATAATTGAAAGCGCCAAAAATCAAAACCAGACCAACAAAAGCAATAACGATTCCAATTACAAAAACCAGACTGTTAAGCGTTGCGGTAGGAACTAAGATTAAAATTAATCCGAAACCGATTATTAAGATTGCATTCGTTAAGATTAAAATCCATTTTTTTGAAAGTAGTTCCATTTTATGATTGATTTAATTTAAACTTAATTTAGTAGTCATAACTTAGCGCTTTTTCGTGTCGCTAAACACTTTCGAATACGTTAATTAATTCATTACATGCAAAGCTATGAAAAAATAGCGATTTGAATCAAGCAAAAAAAGACACAAAAAAAAGGCGACAATATGCCGCCTTTCAAAAAAATCTTTTTCTCTCTAAGAACACTTTAAAACTTCTTTGATTTGAAACTTTGCAGCCTCAACATTTGGCCCTGTCGTTACTTTTTTATAAGAAGCACAAGCATTTGCAGCATGTCCTTTTCCTTCAAAAGCTTTTCCGAGTTCGAAATTTAATGCAGAAACATCTGCACCTTCAAGTGTCAATGCTTTTTGAGCAGCATCGATAGTAGCATCCCAATTTTTAAGTTTATTATTAGCCAGAGCTAATAAATAAAAAGTGTTTGGAGAGCTTTGAGAATATTTAAGTGCCTCATTTAAAAGCGTTATGGCTTCGGCACTATGCTCAATTTGTAATTCAGAAGCAGCTTTAGAAACAAACATTACTTCTGCAGCTTCTTTAGAACTTGCTACTTTTTTTATAGCAGATTTCTTTGACGCACCGTAGGTCAACACATTGTCAAAAGCTTTAGCAGCAAGGTCAAGATTACCCATCTCTTTATAGGTCATTCCTTTGCCATAAAAAGCATCAACACATTTAGCATTGTGTGATAATGCATTATCAAATACCTTTAGAGCCCCATCATAATTTTTTTTCGCTAACAGTGTTAATCCTATTGTTGAATGGATTTTTGGGATATATGTGTTTGCCTGTTTAGCTGTTTTCTTATCGCCGACTTCATTGGCAACTTTAACTGCATTTTTTAGGGAAGCAATTGCATTTTCGAAGCTTTTTTTTCTGTAAAGAGTAATCCCTTCTTTAAAAAAAGCATATCCTAATTTCTTTTGCACCGTATTTTTTAATTCATCGGCTTCAAATCCAATTGCAGTGCAAATAGAAACACATTCACTCCATGCTTCAATAGCACCTTTATAGTTTTTTGCTTTATCTAATTCAAGGCCTTCGTTAAATTTGGCACCTGCAGCATTTAAATCTTGGCCGCTGGCAAAAGATACTAGTCCAATGAAAAGAACTATTAGGGTGATTTTCATTTTATTCATTCTTAAATATTTATCAAGGTTTGCACTATTTTATCGGAGCAAATATATAAAAATCAGTCGGAATGATGCAAGATAAAAATTTATTATTCAGGAGGATGCATAATATTGGCTGTTTTTTTTAATAGAAATTATCAGGAATGAAGGGAAGAGACATTGTTTGATAAAAAACAGGAAGCGGATGCGGAAAGTTTATTTATATGAGATATGCTGTATATTTGCTATATCTTTAAAACGATTTATATGATTGAGCTTAGAATAACTGACGCAATAAAAGGAAGTCGACCCCCGGTAGTTTTACCTCCTGAAGGAATATTGGAAGTTTTAACAGAAAAAGGTGTTCGAAAATTAATTAGCGATCATTACGACAGGATAAAAACCAGCGAAATAAGCCATCTATTTCCAACGGAAGAGGTTATTTTTGAGGCTGCCAAGAAAAATTCGGCCGATTTTTTTGTGCAGATATTGGGAGGGCCAACATATTACAACGAGAACAGAGGTGCCCCTATGCTTGTTCGAAGGCATATGCCTTTTGCCATTACGGCCGAAGCAAGAATAGTTTGGCTCGAAATTTATAAAGAACTATTGCCAAAACTAAATCTACCCGACAATTTGTTACTTTCGTTTTGGAATTACTTCGATCTGTTTTCTATCTGGATGATTAACAGCGATTAAATCTAAAATAAAGGTTTTAAAGGATTCGTATCCTCAACTTTCCATTTGATATTGCAGCCTGAACTGGGTTTTTGATCTGCGTCAGGTTTCAATCCTTTCAGTATAGCATCCAAAGCTGCTCGCAAATTTTTTCCATCAACCGGTGCATTATTTTTGGGTCGTGATTCATCCAATTGTCCGCGATAAACACATCGATCATTCGCATCAAATAAATTATAATCTGGAGTGCAGGCTGCCTGATAGATTTTGGCTGTTTCCTGAGATTCATCATAAAGGTACGGGAATGGAAAATCGCGATCACATGCAAATTGCTTCATTAAAGCAGGTGAATCTTCTGGGTAATTTTCTACATCATTTGCATTGATAGCAACGATGCCAATCCCTTGCGGCATATACTCCTTGCCAATTTTTACCAGTTCGTCAATTACATGTACAACATAAGGACAATGATTGCAAATAAACATTACTAAAGTACCTTTTTGGCCTTTTATATCATTAAAACCCATTGATTTTCCGCTCATTACGTCAGGTAATCGAAAGTCAGCTGCTTGAAAACCCAAAGGGATTGGAATCGTGAATGTTTGAGCCATAATTATTTTCTTTGGATAAAGATATATGTTTTTTTAAAAACAGCACGATTTCTTTTAAAAATCACAAAAAGCTAATATTACAATCCAATAGCGCATCGAATTGTCTATTATTCGAGCAAGCATTTGCCAAAAATCAAGTCGGATTTGTCACGTTTTTTATGTAGATTTGTTAATCTAAACAGCATAATTATGGCCCTCACAATTGAAACAATTCGAAGTAAAAAGCAGAAGAAAGAGTTTGCAAATCTTCCATTCGAAATATATAAAAACATGCCTTTATGGGTGCCTCCCATTAAATCAGATGTGATACATGCTATGGATGTTAAGCATAATCCTGCTCTGGAGTATTGCGATACAGAATTTTGGCTGGCCTATCGAGACGGCAAAGTAGTGGGGCGAATTATTGGCATTATCAATAATTTATACAACAAAAAAACCGATCAAAAATTCGGACGTTTTTCAAGCATTGAGTTTTTTGATGACAAAGAAGTTTTTTTACTTCTTATGGATACTGCAATTGCATGGATGAAAGAAAAGGGAATGACTACGGTTCATGGGCCTTTGGGTTTTTCCAATCTGGATACTCAAGGTTTATTGATCGAAGGTTTCGATCATCTTCCATCGGTGGCTTCGGTATATCATATGCCTTATTACAAAACTCATTTGGATGCTTATGGTTTTGAAAAGGAAAATGATTGGATCGAATTTAGATTGACGATGGGAGAGCGGGCACTCAATAAGGCAAATAGAGGAGCCGAAATTGTTAAGAAACGTTATGGTTTTGAAGCGCTTAAATTTACTAGTAACAAGCAATTGCTTCCTTATGTTAAACCTATTTTTGCCATTGTTAATGAGGCGTTTGAACGATTGCCTTTTGTAACTCCTTTCAATGATAAGATGGTGGATTACATTACAAAAAAGTATTTCAAACTCATCAATCCAAAATTTGTGAGTGTAATTAAAAAAGGGGACGATATCGTTGCTTTTATGATTACCGTGCCTTCTTTGTCCGAAGCTTTTCAAAAGGCGAATGGAAGCCTTTTTCCTTTTGGCTTTTATCATATTTTAAAAGCAATGAAAAAACCAAAGGTGGTCGATTTCTTTTTGGGAGGAGCTATGCCGGAATATGAAAATGCAGGAGCCGCTGTAATTATGTACTCCGAAGTTCAAAATGAAATGAAAAAACAGGGAATTCAGTTTATGGAAACCACGGGTATTTTTGAAACCAATCTCCACGTTATTAATAATTGGAAAAACTTCGATCACATTCAACATAAACGGAGACGCTGTTTTATTAAAGCCATTTAGTTTTGGCTCAAAAAAAACAAACCTATTCGAACATTAAAAATTTAGTATGCCTGAACAGAAAAAACTTTTTCTTCTCGATGCTTATGCATTGATTTACAGAGCTTATTATGCGCTCAACCGAAATCCTCGAGTGAATTCAAAAGGCCTGAACACTTCCGCTATCCTTGGATTTGCCAATACGCTTGTTGAGGTTTTAAGCAAGGAAAAACCAGATTATATTGGCGTCGTTTTCGATCCAAAAGGCCTGACATTTCGAAATGAAATATATCCCGCTTACAAAGCACAAAGGGAGAAAACCCCTGAAGATATCAGCATATCAATTCCATATATAAAAAGGCTAATCGAAGCTTTTAATATTCCGGTTGTTTTGGTTGATAATTATGAAGCAGATGACGTAATTGGAACTTTAGCCAAACAGGCCGAAAAGGAAAATCTGCTTACGTTTATGATGACCCCTGATAAGGATTTTGGTCAATTAGTGAGTGAAAATATTAAAATGTACAAACCTGCCCGTATGGGTAACAAGGCTGAAATTTTAGGAGTTGAAGAGGTTTGTGAAAAATTTGGTGTTAAGAGGCCGGAGCAGGTTATTGATTTTCTGGGTTTAAGCGGTGATGTTTCTGATAATATTCCTGGAATTGCGGGAGTTGGACCTGTAACGGCCAAAAAATTAATTGAGCAATTTGGAAGCGTAGAAGAATTAGTAAAGCGCACCGATGAAATAAAAAACCCAAAACTGCGCATAAAAGTAGAAGGAGCAATGGAGGAAGCGTTATTGTCGAAAAGATTAGCAACGATTGATATCAATGTTCCCATTAAACTGGAGCTAAAAAGTTATGAAACAAATGAACCCAATGCTGTATTGCTCAAAGAAATTACTGCTGAATTAGAATTCAGGAATTTTGCTGCGAGAGTTTTGCACACAGGAAATCAAACAAGTGCAAAAGAAACTGTTCAGATTGAAAATGGTCAGACAGATCTTTTTGGTTCGATGAATGTGGATGTAGAAACAGTGCAAAGTGAATACAAAACCCTGGAAACACAAGAACATCAATACGAATTGGTTGATACTTTAGAAAAGAGGATGGAACTCATTAAAACCCTGGCTTCCTGTATGGCTTTTGCTTTTGATACGGAAACAACAGGTTTGGATGCCAATACTGATGAGTTGGTAGGAATGTCTTTTTCTTTTGGACATCATACGGGTTTTTATGTTCCTTTGCCAACTAATTTTGCGGAAGCAGAAATCATTTTGCAGGAATTTAAGCCGGTATTTGAAAACGAAGAAATTGGCAAAATTGGCCAAAATATCAAATTCGATATTTCATTTTTAAAATGGTATGGCATCGAAGTAAAAGGGCGTCTTTTTGATACTATGATTGCACATTATCTTTTGCAGCCTGATATGCGTCACGGTATGGATGTATTGGCAGAGAACTACCTGAATTACAAGCTATTACCAATTGAAAGTTTGATTGGTAAAAAAGGAATCAATCAAAAAAATATGCGGCAGGTTCCTTTAGATTTATTAAAGGAATATGCTTCAGAAGATGCAGATATTACACTCCAGTTAAAAGATACTTTTGAGCCTCAGTTATCTGAAGCAGGTTTGCTCGATCTTTTTAACGAAATCGAAATCCCATTAATTCCTGTTTTAGCTTCAATGGAAAGCGAAGGCGTTAATCTGGATTCGGAGGCTATGAATAGTTTTTCTGCTGAATTGGGCGAAGAAATTGCCAAGTTGAACGATCAGATTCAGGAAATGGCTGGCGCTCAATTTAATGTGTCTTCCCCAAAACAATTGGGCGAAATTCTTTTTCAGCATATGAAAATTGTGGATAAAGCCAAGAAAACCAAATCTGGTCAATATTCCACAGGCGAAGATGTTTTGGCTAAATTAGAGCACAAGCACCCAATTATTCGTTCTATTCTCGATTACCGATCACTCACAAAACTAAAATCGACTTACGTAGATGCTTTGCCTTTGTTAGTAAATCCGCGTACGCATCGAATTCATACAAGCTACAATCAAACCGTGGCAGCAACGGGACGATTAAGCTCAACCAATCCCAACCTCCAAAATATTCCTATTCGCACAGAGAAAGGGAGGGAAATTCGGAAAGCTTTTGTTCCCCGCAGCAAGGATTACATTCTTTTTGCAGCAGATTATTCGCAAATAGAATTACGAATTATTGCCAGCTTAAGCGGCGATAAGGCGATGATAAAAGCGTTTGAGGAAGGTGTAGATATCCATACAGCCACTGCATCAAAGGTGTATAATATTCCTATTGAGGAGGTTAGCAAAGATTTGCGGCGCAATGCAAAAGGAGTTAATTTTGGAATTATTTACGGTATTTCTGCTTTCGGACTGGCAGAAAATATTGGTGTTTCCCGAAGTGAAGCGGCGGAAATTATCGCCAATTATTTCTCAAATTATCCATCCATTAAAACCTATATGGATCAAACCATTCAATTTGCGAAAGAAAAAGGATATGTTGAGACCATAAAAGGTCGCCGTAGATATTTAAAAGATATCAATTCTGCCAATGGAATTGTGCGTGGTTTTGCCGAACGAAATGCCATTAATGCACCCATTCAGGGTTCATCTGCCGATATGATCAAAGTAGCCATGATCAATATTTATAAACGTATGCAGGACAAAAATATGCGTTCCAAAATGATTTTGCAAGTGCACGATGAATTGGTTTTTGATGCGCATCGCGATGAAGTTGAGGAGCTTAAAACGATGGTAGAGAAGGAGATGCGCGAAGCGGTAGCTCTAAATGTACCCATAGTTGTGGATATGAATACTGGTGAAAACTGGTTACAAGCTCATTAGATTATGCAAAACGAAAAATCACTTCGATGGGCCATTAATTTAGCGGCCTTAATCGTCTTAATGGATCTTTCTGTAGTCAATATTGCGCTTCCCGAAATGCGTATTCATTTTAATAGTACCGTGTCTGCTATTTCTCTTGTGTTGATGGTTTCCATGCTTAGTGCCAGCAGCTCAGCCTTAATAATGGGTAAAATGAGCCAGTTATTTTCTCCAAAAAAAATGTTGATTTTTGGCTTTGTGCTATTTGGTATAACAAGCTTTTTAAGTGGCCTTGTTCGAGATTTTAATACACTTTTGGCATTACGCTTTATACAAGGATTCGCAGAAGCTATTTTGTATGTCATTGGCCCCGCGATTATTAAGCGCCATATAGAGCCAGAAAAACAGGCGCAAGCCTATGGACAGTGGATGATGAGTACGGGTATAGGAATAAGTATTGGCCCATTAATTGGCGGTTATCTCGTGGGCTTGTTTTCTTGGCCAGCAGTTTTCTTTATCAATATTCCTTTTATTTTGCTGGGTTTGTTTTTCAGTTTAAGATTGAAATTTAGAATGCCAATCGTTGAAAAAGAAAGATTTGATTTTTTGGGAGCTCTTTGGAGTTTTGTTTTTTTGGCGAGTTTAATTGCCGCTTTAAATTTGGCCAGAGGTCATATTTCATTTTACTGGACTGTAGTTCTTTTATTTATTTCGCTGTTAGCTTTTATTTTTTTTCTACGACGCGAAAAAAAATACAGCCATCCCATTTTGCAATTAAGTGTATTTAAGGTGCGCAATTTTCGGCTGGCCAGTTTGGGTTTTTTCTTTTTCTTCACTATCAATGTAGGCTCTCGTTTTTTACGGCCTTTCTTTTTTGAAGAGGCCAGAGGGTTTAGTTCAGAACTGTCTGGTTTACTTATGGTTGTGGCGCCTTTGGTGATGGTTTTATTGTCGCCACTAACCGGATATTTTCAGAAATTATGGGGAACAAAAAGAGTAGTAATATTGGGTAATATTTTTCTTTTACTGTCTATGCTGATGTTTAGTTTTTGGAATCAAAATAGCAGTTTATCATTTCTCATTTTTTCTATGTTTGTTCTAGGGCTTGGAATGGGATTTTATTATCCTGCTGCAACAACCATTGGAATGCTTGCTTTACCAAATACTAATTATGGAATGGGTTCTGCAGCTATTTCCACTTCAAAGAGTTTGGGAAAATTATTTGGCGTTTTAGTTTTTGCTTTTCTTTTTAATGCTTTTCTCCAACAAATTAATCCGAATGATATAGCTCTTTTGACTCAGGAAAGAGCAGAAGCTATACAGGATGTATTTCGTTTGGCTAGCGGATTGGCTTTTGTGGCTTTGGTTTTTTCTTTCTTTTTTAAAATCGAAAGGAAGAAAGAATAATATTTGAGCAATAGCAAGAATAAATTGAGCTTAGACTTTTAGAAACGGACTAAAAATTATTTATTTTATATTTTCGTTTGTTTTTTTTGTGAGATTTTGTGAATTGGTGATTTTGTGGCTTAAATTTTTTTGCCGCTAAAACTCAAAAGCACCAAAATACACTAAACATTTAGAAACAGAAAATTCTATAATAGAAATTTAGTCAGGATCTTAATTTATTGATGCATTCCAGTAGGCTATTTTATAGAAAATAGATTAGAATCCGTACCTTTAACCTCTAAAAATGAAAATTGATGAATCGACTAATTCCTGATTTTCCGGCTGAGATACCACAACTAAGCACTCATAATTTTGTTTCATGGCATGACGTGGATTTTAGCGGTCACTTAAGTGCATTTTCTCTATTCAATTTTACACAGGCTACAGCATGGAAACATGCTGAAAAGCTGGGTTTTGGATTTGAAAGCCTTGGCGATAACAAATTGGCCTGGGTATTGTTCGGCGTCAGAATTAAAATTCTAGAAAGTTTACCCAAGTGGCAGGAAAGTCTAGAAATTCAAACGCAACCCAAAGGCATTAGCGGTATGTTTGCTAATCGCGATTATAGAATGTTAAATGCTAATAATAAGTTAATTGCAATTGGATCATCCAATTGGCTGATTATAGAGATGGAAACCCGACGACCTTTGCGCCTCGATCATGCTTTCGATTCTCTTCGATTTGTCGATAATCCTGATAATTTAATTACGAGATTAAAACCCAAAGGCGATTTTGCGTTTTTGATGAGCACCTATGTCGTTAAAACAAGCGATATCGATTATTATGGTCACGTTAATAATGCCAAATACATTTCCTGGATTACCGATATATATTCTCCTGAGCAAATAAAATCACATCCATTGGACGAAGTTTTAATTAATTTTTTACAAGAAACTCGCTTTGGCGAAACAATCGAAATATTTGCTGATAAAGCTGAAAACACAGGAAAAGTTCGTTATAAAATGCAACGAATATCAGACCAAAAAATTATACTTCTGGCAGAGATCGATTGGAAATAATAATACCTTGATGGATGAATAATAAGGATACGTATTTCGGTAATTACTACTCATACAGACGTTTAAAGACTCAAGAAGTAAAGGTTGGTAGCGTTTCTATAGGTGGTGCAAATCCAGTTGTTGTTCAATCGATGACAAATACAGATACGCTAAATACACAAGCCACTGTAGAGCAATGTA
>CAYPOW010000004.1:0-5734 GCA_964412145.1 uncultured Draconibacterium sp. | reverse complement strand
CAATCGATGACAAATACAGATACGCTAAATACACAAGCCACTGTAGAGCAATGTATTCGAATAATTGAGGCTGGAGGTGAATTGATACGGTTTGCAGTTCAGGGAGTGGAAGAAGCCGAAAATTTACAGAATATTAGGTCGGAACTTATTAGAAGAGGGTATAACACGCCCTTAGTTGCTGATATTCACTTTAGTCCAAAAGCAGCCGAAATTGCAGCTAAATATGTTGAAAAAGTGAGGATTAACCCTGGCAATTATGCTGAAAAACGTAGACAATTCGAGTATTCTGCTGAGGAATATATTGAAGCAATTCAAAAAATAGCAATCAAACTAAAACCTTTAATTGAAGTCTGTAAAGCACATAAAACAGCTATTCGAATTGGTGTAAATCATGGTTCATTGTCCAATCGTATCCTGATAAAATATGGAAATACGGCGGAAGGCATGGTTGAATCTGCTTTGGAGTTTGTGCAAATATTTGAAGATCATCAATTTTATGATTTGATTATCTCGCTTAAGTCGAGTAATGTGTTAACTATGGTTCATGCCAATCGTATACTAGTGGCAAGAATGATTCACAAAAATCGGAATTATCCAATACATTTAGGGGTAACGGAAGCTGGCAATGGCGTTATTGGACGACAAAAATCGATAGCTGGAATAGCTACTTTATTGAGCGATGGAATAGGGGATACGATTCGTGTTTCATTGACGGAAGAACCTGAAAATGAGATGCCAATTGCTTTGAAATTAAGAAACGCAATCAAACAATTAGCTGATAATCAAATCAATAAAGATCAAAAAATCTGGTTTAAACCTTTTTCATTTCACAAACGAAATTCAAAATCGACAATGAAGATTGGTGGTAAGAATCCGCCTGTCGTACTATTGACTGTTGCTCAGCGAAACAGTTGTAAAGTGCAGAAACCACTAAAAGGCGATTATTCACAACAAGCGGATTTACTTTATCTCGGTAATGAAAAGCCTATTTTTTTACCTTCGGATAAGCAATATGTTCAGAAATTCGCTGCTTGGGAAAATGAACATTCAAATTGTTACCCTTTGTTAAATAAAAGAGAATGGATTGATAACCAGCTTCCCGATAATCAGCTTGCTTTTTTGAAGGTCAAACTGGAAGACTTAGAAATAAAGGAGAATTTAGATTATTTACGGAAAATAGCTTCTTCTGTTTTGGTACTGAGTGCCGAGAGCGAAAACCCTATTTACGAATGGCGAAAAGGTTTCTATTTTCTGCATAAGGCACAAATAGACGCGCCTGTTATTTTACATCGTAAATTTAGTGTGGATATAAATGAAACACTATTAGTGGAAAGCACACGTATTTTTTCGGCGCTTTTGCTGGACGGTCTGGGAGATGGAATTTGGTTGCAAGATGAAGGAAATATTCACTTGGAAACCCTTCAGTTGCTTTCTTTTGGAATATTGCAAAGCTGCCGATTGCGATTAACACAAACGGATTATATTGCCTGTCCGTCTTGTGGTAGAACGCAGTTTAATATCGAAGAACGATTGAGGGAAATTCGTAAGGAGACCAATCATCTAAAACATTTAAAAATTGCGATAATGGGATGTATTGTGAATGGATTAGGGGAAATGGCAGACGCCGATTATGGTTATGTTGGCAGTGGAAAAGGAATTATCAACTTGTATAAAGGCAAAGTATTAATGCGTAAAAATGTGGCCGAAAAAGAGGCTGCTTCTTCTTTAATTGAATTAATCAAAAAAGAAGGTGATTGGGTTGAAATATAATCATTCAAAGGATATTTTTAATTGATGCAAAAATAAAAAAAGCCTTTCAGTATTTCTGAAAGGCTTTAGTAGTAATCCGTATAACTTATTGTATTACAATCTTTTGTGTAACAATTATTTCCCCATCGAAAATACGCACAAAGTAAATGCCATTTTTCATAGCGCGCAAATCGATTTCCGTTTTTTGCTGATTCACATACATTTCATGAACTAGTTTTCCCATCACATTATAGACTTCAATGCGTGTATTTGCTTTCAATGCGCTACTTAACTGAACAATGAATTTACCATTGTTTGGGTTTGGATATACGCTGATTTCTTTTGCATCTATGCCATCAACAGAAGTAGATAAATCATTCTCAATTAAACTAAGATTGTCTATTGCAATATCTTCATCTCCGGCATTTAGATTAAAAATCACTTTTATATCCAAAGTGGTTCCGCTTATATCTATTGCAGTTGTGATTTCTTTAAATTCAGATGTTAACATGTTTGTTCCATCACCAACTCCATCAAAATCAGTATCGATAGAAGGCTGACTGTTATAAGTAGATCCGTCTCCATAAATCCAGAATAAATCTGCAAAAGTGCCTGAATTGTCCACATCATATTGAAATTTAACGTAATCAACTTTATCCCAATCGAAGGAGCCATCAGTTGCTTTATCTTCGGCCAAATAAACAGAAAATGCGGAAATGATTTTCCCGCTGATGTTAATATCATCAATATTTAATTCCACAGGTAGGCTAGCACCTTCGCCATTAATATCTTGTGCTGCAAAATAGAAAGACCCCAATTTGTTTGTGAATTCTACATCAGCTCCAATGTTAGAGCCATTTGTTCTAAGAAAATAATCATAGCCATCAGCAGTTTCCGTGATATTTGTAAACTCTGCAACGGATGTTGTATATCCTCCCGGAGTTTCAAAATCCAGAGACCAAAATGGCAATTCTGTATCGGCTGAAATAGTTGTGAAGCTAAATTCACTTGCTACAGTTGCGTTATCATAGAAGTCTTCTATTGGTGCTATATTGACATAATATACTTGATTAAAACTTAAATCGGCACTTGGAGTTATGGTAATTATATTTTTAGTTTCATTAACTATTCCGGAAAAAGAGATGGTTGCACCATCTTTATTAGATTCCCTTATCGTTATTAAATTGGCAATATCATCATCTGAGATTTCCGAATTATCGATATTCCGTATGGCCTCATCAAATGTAAGTGTAATAGAAGTATTTACCAAAATATTTTCAGCGTTATTCCCTGGTAATGAAGTAAATACTGGGGCTGTAACATCTTCTTCTGTAGATGATCCGGAAGTATGAGTTCCCAGATATTCGATGCTTTCCTGATCTGCACTGGCCACTAAAGCCAGGCTTACTTCAGTCCATTCACCGCTTCCATCTAAAACACTTATGTTTTTGTTTCCTCCGGTAACAGTTTCTTTACGGTAAAAACTTTTTTCTGCACCCCAAAGTCCATTAGTAATTGAAGAATATAAACAATCAACCCTATGTTGCCAGGTATTTCCGCCATTCATTAATGCAATGGCATCATCACCATTAAAATAAGTGGCCGTTGTTGATCCTACAGCACCGGTTGATGCATATGCAGGATTTACAGCTCCCGGATTTTTATATAAAAATGTTTGTCCTGCTCCAATGCTTCCGCTCAACGGGTCGCCATCTGAATAAATATCGCTATCTGCAGGAGAATCTGTATTACTAAAACGACCCAGATAATAAGTGCTTAAATCGACTGAAGAGCTGCCAACATTTGAAATTTCTATATACTTATCGTTGCTAGCTCCTTCATAATATTGACTAATTATTACGCGAGCTGCAAGCAATTCAGTAGCAGTTGTAAAAGTCATATTGTTGGCCGACGAAACATTGTTGCTTGCATCTTCAACTGTTTCTATTGCAGCATAATAGATTTGACTGCTCTTTAATTCCGAGCTTGGTGTTGCTGTGATTATTTTCTTATTTTCATCGATAGTCGCTGTAAAAGAAACTTCTGTACCGTTCGCATCATTTTCTTTTAAGGTTAGTAAATCAGCTACATTTAAATTGGTTATTTCAGAATCATCCAGATTACGAACAGGTTCATCAAAAGTTACTGTAATAGAAGTAAATATATCTACATCGATATCCCCATTTGTAGGATAAGATACAAAGCTTGGAGCCGTTATATCTTCTTCTATAGTCGTAAAGTTTATTTCAGTCGAACCGATAAGGCTTTCATCTGAATTTTCAACATCGCCAATAGCTGCATAATACGTTTGCAAATAATTAAATTCTGAATTGGGTATAATTGTAATAATTTTTTTATCCAAATTAATTGTTGCAGTGAAAGGAATATCGATACCATTTACATCGGTTTCTTTTAACGTAAGTAATTCATTTACGTTAGCATCAGTAATTTCGGAATTGTCTATATTTTGAATTGCTTCTGCAAAAATAAATTGAATGCTTGTATTTATAGGCACATTTGTTTCTCCGTTTTTAGGAGATGTACCAAATTTTGATGACCATGTTGCATTTACAGCATTGCCCCAAATATATTCGACTAATTCAGGGTAGTCGATAAAAGGATTTCTATTATTTTGATATAAAGCATAAATTATTTCGTTTCTATTGCGTTCCCAGTCACTTACAGGGTCTTCTCTGTTCCAGCTGATTAGCGTAGACAAACGTCCGTGAAAGGGACTTGTATCTGACAAAGAAGGCAGACTTTCTGTTAATTCCAAATCAGGTTCGCCGTTTTCGCCCTCATAACGTGTGGCCATATAGAAAATCATTCGTGCAACGTCACCTTTCACTTCATCGCGTGGCTCAAAAGTCCATTCGTACTTATCTGTGTATGAGCCTGTAAAAACGCCGTTGTAAGAAACTTCCTCGCAGTTTTGGCAATTATCAAAGGAACGATTGTTACGAGCCGAGTTAACGCCGGCATCTTCAGGACGAAGATGATGAACATCTGTTCCCGGTCCAATTTCTGTTCCAAAATTACCACGCGATTTCGCCCATACATGCTCTCTGGTCCAGCCATTTGCATTGTTGTATTCTTGAGCTGCATTGACAGAAGCTCCAGAATAAATTAAGATCACATTTGCTTCATTATCAGGATCTTGATCTGTTTTTTTGAGGATGTCCCAGACATCGGTTGAACCAGAAGTATAAGTAAATTCTGTATGTCCTTTAATAATTGTGTTGAGAGCTGTTTTTAAAGCATCGCTTTTTAATCCTTCGGCAGTTTGATAGTAATCGCCATAGGATTGCGCGAGCATACTATTTGCCCATAGGACAAGCAGTATCCATAGATATTTTTTCATTTCCAAGTAATTTTGACCGTGCAAAGATAGCCTTTTAAGCAATGGAAACGCAAAAAGAAAGCCCTTCAGAATTACCTGAAGGGCTTAAATCTAGGATTAAATGAAAAACTTATTGTTTCATTATTTTTTGAGTGAGGACATTTTGACCGTCTTCTACTCTAACATAATAAACACCTTGTTTCATTGAACTTAAGTCGATTTCTGTTTTGAAATTATTTGCAAAAGTTTCGAAAACTTTCATTCCAACAACATTAAAGACTTCAATTTTAGTATTCATACTGAATACATTGTCCATTTGAACATAAAATTTACCATGACTTGGATTTGGATAGATTCTAATATCTGTTCCAGCAAGGTCGTCTATACCTACACCAGTAGATATAACTACATCATCGGCACTTCTTGGAAAGATTTTAAATGCACCATAACTATAAGTGGTTACACCTGTAACGTCAATAAATTCTCCAATAGTTGGTGTATAAGCAAATATTTTATCATCAACAATATAGTCGGCTGTACCATCATTAACAGTGAACTCGCCATTGCCATCAGGATCAGTTTTCACTTCTGCACCCATAATTGTGATAAGTGTCGATTCATAGGCTTCAAGAGCCGCCGCTGCCG
>CAYPOW010000003.1:11460-35935 GCA_964412145.1 uncultured Draconibacterium sp. | reverse complement strand
GCTGCTCAATCCAAATAAAAATATGGTATTACAGACTGCAATAGTTATTCTAAATTGGAATGGCCAAAAATTTCTAAAAGATTTTCTGCCATTTGTAATAAAATTCAAAAGCGATTCCGAAGAAATATTTATTGCAGACAATGCATCAACTGACGGATCTATTGAACTGATTAACAGTTGCTTTCCAGAGGTCACATTAATTAAACTGAAAGAAAATTACGGTTTTTCAAGAGGGTATAATGAAGCTTTAAAACAAATAGATGCAAAATACTATGTATTGCTAAATTCAGATATAGAGGTTACTGAAAACTGGACAAAACCTCTTATTGATTACCTGGAAAATAATCCGAGTATAGCCGCTTGTCAGCCAAAAATTAAGTCCTGGAATAATCGTGAACAATTTGAATATGCAGGCGCAGGTGGTGGTTATATCGATTTTTTAGGTTATCCCTTTTGCAGAGGTCGGATTTTTAATGCCCTCGAAAAAGATAAGGGTCAATTCGATGATATTCAGGAAGTATTTTGGGCCAGCGGTGCTTGTTTGTTTGTGAGATCAAAGGTGTTTCACGAGCTCGGCGGTTTTGATGAAGATTTTTTCGCTCATATGGAAGAGATTGACTTTTGCTGGCGAGCCAAAAATAATGGGTATAAGATTGTTTATAATCCAAAATCGACCGTATTTCATATTGGCGGAGGCACACTTCCTAAGAACAATCCTCATAAAACCTATCTTAATTTTAGAAATAATTTCTGCTTGCTCTACAAAAATTTGCCGCAAAACAGATTGCTCCTGACTTTTCTTTATCGTATGGTTTTGGATGGAATTGCCGCTTTTAAATTTTTATTCGATGGTAGTTATCGCGATTTAGCTTCTGTTTTTAATGCTCATATGTATTTTTATAGAAATCTACCCAAACTCCATAAAAAAAGAAAGTCTTTGAATCAAAAAAGAGTTTCCGGAATTTATAAGAAGAATATTGCTTGGGAACATTTTATTCGCGGCAAAACTTTGTTTAAACAATTGGATATGAGTAAATTTACCAAATAAAACAGCATGCGAAGAGGTCATTTAGAAACTTATTCAGCAAAAATATTACTTGCCTTTACGGAAGCCGTAGGAGGCAATGAAGATATATTTGAATGGCTTTTAAAAAACGGATATCCTGAATTAGCTATTCTCTCAAAATCGATGCGGGGTGGTGAAGCGAGTAATGAGTTACTTATAAAATTAAAATTCCCTCAGTTTGCCGCTTTTGATGCCGCGGTTCACGGAGATACAAAAGCTATTATCTGGCTCAAAAAGAATAACTTTTTGTTCCTTATCCGACTAGCAGATGCATCGCGCGGAACTGAAATCGCCCTTGATTGGTTTGAAAAACAAGATTTAAAAATCTTTGTAATGCTGGCGAAAAAAATTAAATCTTTTGTAGATAATCAGGTTTTTGATGTGCATAAAAGGCACTTTTAATGCTAGGAAAAAATAGGCAAATAAACAGTAAACTTTGCTCCTGTTTCTCTACCTTTTTCTACTTCAATTTTTCCTTTATATGCTTCAGCTGTTTTCTTACAAAACCGTAATCCGATTCCTGTTCCAACAGGCTGAGGATCAAATGATTTATTATCCATTGTCAATGGTTTAGTAGTAAAAAAAGGTTCAAATATTTTGTCTATGATATCAACCGGAATTCCATCTCCATTATCTTGCACAGAAAAATAATGAAACCCATCGATACTGCCTGTTTCAATGGCTATCCAGGGGCGATTTTTATTATACATTACATCCATTGCATTTTTAATTAAATTTTCAAAAATTTGCGCAATGTCACCAAGTGAAACAAAAATGGCTAATTTTTCAGGTGATAGATTGATTTTCTTTTCAACCTGATTTTTGAACCTCAGATCCACATCGAGAAACTCCAATTCCTGCTTGATAATTTCATTTAGATCATACACATCATTTTCAACCATTTGATCTGTCCTGCTTTTACGCAACATCGATTCTAAATTGCCTGCCATTTTGCGCAATACATCATTATTCAGCTCCAAAATTTGCCAAACCTCCCCCATCAATCTTTTTAATTCTTTCTTTTCGACGCCCTCATCAATTTTTACATTTAAATCATTGCGCATAGCCTGAACCAAATCTGAAGCTGCCAAAGCACTAGAAATAGGGCCACGTATATTGTGCACTACGCCTTGAATAAATTGAGCTAAAATAGTTTCCCTTTCCTTTTTTAAAAGTTCGTTAGTCCGCTGATCTACAATCACTTCCAATTCCTTATTATAAGCATTTAGCTGGTCGCGATCTAACTTTGCCTGCAAGTGATTTTTAACACGTTCTATTACTTCTAACTCTTCAAAAGGCTTGGTAATATAATCAGTAGCTCCTACTTTAAAACCCTGAATTTTATCTTTAGTGTCATTTTTAGCCGTTAAAAAAAGGATAGGAATATGAGCAGTAGATTCTGATTTTTTTAGCTTCTCGCAAATGGAAAAACCATTTTCATCAGGTAACATAACATCGAGCAAAATAATATCCGGCGTCACTTTCTCGAGGAGTTTATAAGTCTCTTTCCCGCTCGTTGTCAATGCAAAAGAATAGCCCTGATTTCTTAAAATTGTGCCAAGCAACTGGATATTTTGCGGAATATCATCTACCAATAAAACAAGGGAATTCTTTTTCATTATTTATAATCTTATTTCGTTCAACGAGCTTATTCTAGTAGTTGAATATTAATTATTATGCAAATTTACACTTTTTTATTCTGTTTCTACTATTTGCTTAATTTTCAATTTAATAGATTGTAAAGCCTTTATATCGAAGGCATCGGTTGCCGCCCTAATTGTATGGGTAATTTGCTCTAATTCTCTTTTTTCAATGACTTTATATTTTATACAAATCATATCGAGCAAATCTGCAAAAATTCTCCAATCGTCCAGAAGGTAAGTCTCTTCTACCTTTATAAAATTGTCGGCCAATTCCTTCTTCATCTCCTTAGAATACTTTTGTTTTGCAATAGATGGGATCGATTTTTTCTTTTTTGAGTTTTCGACTACCATTTTCGAAGCATTTGGTTCTTTAGCTTCCACAAAAGGAAAAATCCATTCAGCAGAAAACTGACATTCGGCGGATTCATCAATATGAATATTAAACGCTCCTCCCAATTTTTCTGCCACCAACCGAATGTACATCAGATGAAAAACGCGCAGCGTAATTGGTTTTAAGTCGATGCCTAAATTAAAAAAATCATTTAGTTCCCGAATCTCAAGTAAATATTCGTCATTCTTAATTTCGGTATTTCTAAATTCAATTGAAATATGAAAAAGACGTTTTACATTAAATTTCAAATACACATTGGATAAATCGCCAACTTCTTTTAAAATATTAAAAAGCAAATTCAATGATGTTTTAAAATAAGGACTCTCTATATTTATTTCAAGGTTTTCTGATTCTGCATTATCATACTCAAATGTTATTTTTTCTTGAAGCTCATTCGACTGACTTATGAAGGACGAAAAATGATCCAGCGGTTGAGCCATTCGAGTTTCAAGTTCAAAGCTAAATGCTTTTAATTGCTCAAATTCCATCAATAACTTTGAATTATTAAACAAATCACGGGCATTGAAATTGATTCGCTCAATCATTAAGCGGTCAGCATCTTCCAGTTCTTCAACATCTTTTAAAACTTCTGAAAACCCAATTAAAGCATTGTATTGATTAAATATAGCATGTCTCAACCTCAACCAAATATTTTTGTTCAAAGTTTCATTAAACATCAAATTTAACTCCACAAATTCTTCTGTTTCCTTAACAAAGCTAACATTATAAAAAATTGCAAGCCAATTAAAAACCGGCCATTGAGCAAAATCATTTTTAGAATTGGCCAGATAATATTTCTCGAATCGCTTCAAAAATAGCCTATCAGACTGAGATAAATAATCGCTTTCAGACCAGCTAAATACAGACTCGGCAGTTTTTGTATTTCGAGGAACCAGAATAGTAAAAGCGTTATCACTATTCCGCGTTAAATATTTTCGCATCTTTGCCCTTAATTTTAGATTAAGTGCTAATATAATCATTTTAGCATTTTAAATAGATATTTATACCTAAGATTTAATGCAGGATTTTACAAAAGGCAAAATTTCAAAACAAATATTTTACTTCGCTCTGCCTATTGTTTTCAGTAGCCTTCTGCAGCAATTATACAGTATTGTTGATAGTATTTTTATTGGTCATTTTGTTGGAAAAGAAGGACTTGCAGCTATTGGAGCTTCTTTCCCCCTCATTTTTGCTTTAATTTCATTTGTTATAGGAATTGGCTCAGGTGCTACCGTTGTCATTTCGCAATATATGGGTGCAAAACGCATAGAATCGGTAAAAAGAGCTATCGATACCATGTATATTTTTATGTTTTTTGGCGGGATCTTCCTAACTGTTTTTGGAGTTTATATTGCTCCCTATATTTTTAAACTTACAAATCTACCTGCCGATGTAATTCCAGAAGCAATCGACTATATTCAGGTCTATTTAATGGGAACAATTCTCTTCTTCGGTTTTGCCGGAACGAATGCCATTCTTCGTGGCTTAGGTGATTCTAAAACGCCATTCTATTTTACGCTTATTGCAACGATGACAAATATTTTTCTCGATTGGATTTTTATTGTGGAGCTTGGCATGGGTGTAAAAGGAGCTGCTTTGGGAACAATAATTGCACAAGGAGGCGCCTTTTTAACTGCAATTATCTATTTAAACCGCACGCATGAACTTATCAGTATTCGTTTAAACAAACTTCGTTTCGATAAAAAAATATTTTTAGAAAGTGTTCGTATTGGTTTGCCAACAGGATTTCAGCAAACAATTGTTTCGTTTGGAATGATTGCCCTTTTTGGAATCGTTAACAGTTTTGGGACCAATGTAGTAGCCGCATACAGTATTGCACTTCGTATTGAGTCTATTCCGCTAATGATGGCTATGAGTTTTGCGGCTGCAATTGCTCCTTTTGTGGGGCAAAATGTAGGGGCAAATCAGTTACATCGTGTTAAAACTGGATACCGAAGTACTCTTCTTATGACGAATTCTATATCACTATTAATCAGTGCTTTATTCTTGTTGGCGCCTCGATTTGTGATCCAAATTTTTACTACTGATATCGAAGTTATAGAAATTGGAGTTGAATATATGCATATAGTGGCTCCATTTTATATTATTTTCTCGACAATGTTTATCCTTAGCGGAACTTTAAGAGGAGCAGGTGCTACTTTAATCCCTATGTTTATTACCTTAATTGCACTTTGGGCCGTTCGGATTCCTGTGTCCTTGTGGCTTTCTGAATCCATAGGCAGAGCAGGAATCTGGTGGGGAGTTCCAATCGGGTGGATGGTCGGAATGGTAATTTCTTACATTTATTATAGAAGCGGTTATTGGAAAAAAGCCAAAATTAAAATGGATCCAAAACCGATTAAGCTAGATGTTTAATCCATAATTTCTTCTCAAGGCAAAGATAAATTACACTTTTATTCTATAAAATTTATGTAAATACTTGATATCAACCTCCATTTATATTTATATTTACACTTGATTGTAAGCACATAAATATGAGGCATTTTCTAATTATCATCCTCATTTTTATTATTCCTATTATACCCACAATAGCGCAACCCAATCAACCAATTGGTGCGAAATCGCTTTCTATGGGTGGTGTAAGTTTATTGCCCGCCGATTTCTGGTCGGTTTTTAACAATCAAGCAGGCTTAACTACACAAAATAACTGGGCTGCTGGTTTTGCTTACGATAATTATCTGGGCTTGGATAAAAACCTAAGTTTAAAATCCGGCGCCGTCATTATTCCAACTAACAGTGGTGTATTTGGTCTTACCTTAAATTATTATGGCTACGCCGCTTATAACGAACAAAAGATTGGCTTAGCCTATGGCAAATTGTTAAGTGATATATTTTCAGTAGGACTTCAAATCGATTATGTTTCTGTTTCCATAGGCAATGAATACGGCCATGCCGGAGCCTTTACTTTTGAAATCGGAATTCTTGCAAAAATAAGTGATGAGCTTCAAATTGCCAGTCATATTTACAATCCTTTTATGGTAAAACTTGGCAAAGTTAATCCCGAATCCACTCCAGCCATTTTTAAGTTGGCATGCGCTTATAAAATTGATCAGAATTTATTGTTACTTACTGAATATGAACAAAGTAACATTAGTACCGGAATAATAAAATTAGGCATAGAATATCATTTGATCGAAGATTTTTTTGTACGTGGAGGTCTATCAACTAATCCAAACTTATTCAGTTTTGGCCTGGGCATTAAATTGAATGGGTTTAATATTGATTTCGGAAGCAGTTATCATCAAATTCTTGGCTTTTCACCAAAAGCATCAGTTTATTACTGTTTTAAATAAATCACCTAAAATGCTTTATACCATTTTCTACCGATACATTTTCCTTTTAGCATGTCTGTTATTATTTCCACTTATTTTATTCCCGCAAAGTGAAACTATAAAACGAACATTGGAAAACCTGAGCGAAAATCAAGATATTCAATTGGATTACAGCGAGCTTATAGAAGAACTCGAAACACTAGAAAATAATCCAATCAATATCAACTCAAATCAAATAGAACAATTGCAACGGCTATTTTTACTGAATGAATTTCAGCTCGAAAATTTAAAGTCTTATATCCTGAAAAACAATGAATTACTCTCGGTTTACGAATTGCTCTTAATTGATGGATTTACACGGGAAAATATCGAACCATTGCTCCCTTTTATTGAAGTAAAAACTATTGAGAAACAATCGCTTCCCAGCTTTAAACAAATGGCTAAATACAGTAAACACGATATTTTCATACGTTATCAAAGAGTTCTTGAAACACAAAAAGGATTTCTTGATTACGAAGATGGAAGCAATGCAAATTCGTATTATTTAGGCAATGCCGATAAATATTATCTGAAATATAAACTCAGTACTTCCAATAAATTCCAGATAGGATTTACAACAGAAAAAGATGCAGGGGAACTGTTTTTAAGCGATCCTAGAAATATGCTGCAACAAACAGATCCTGAAACTCACATTAAGAAAGGATTAGATTATACTTCTCTTCATTTTTTTGGTCAGGATTTAGGCATCATTAAACAAATTGCACTTGGCGATTATCATTTGCGTTTTGGACAAGGTTTAACACTTTGGACCGGCTTATCTTTCGGAAAAAGCACCGATGCCGTTCAATTAAAACGATTCGAAAGCTTCATAAAACCAAATACTTCGTCTAGCGAAAATGGATTTTTGCGAGGTGCCTCCATTCATTTGGGCAAGAAAAACTGGTCGGCCATTTTGTTTTATTCAAAAAACACACAAGATGCAACTATTAAGGAAGATGAAAATGGAAATGAATATGTTTCGACTCTGTTGTTCACCGGATTACACAGAACTCTTTTGGAATTAAAGAAGAAACATAGTATTGATATTCAACTTATTGGAGGTCGATTTAAATATATTTTCAATTCTTTGTCACTTGGGTTTACGGCTTTTCAAACTGTTTTATCAAAAGAAATAATCAGTGATGCCACACCGGATAACTTATTTGACTTTAATGGGAACAGGCTGGCCAATTACGGTTTGGATTATGCATTTAGATGGTGGAAAGCTCATTTTTTTGGCGAAATCGCAAAGAGTTCTATTGGCGGATCGGCTCTTTTAAGCGGAGTGAGTCTACCTGTTAATTCACGCCTGAATTTATCTCTGTTATACCGCAATTATGAAAAAAACTATCATAATATATTTTCTTCGGCATTGGCAGAAAATAGTCAGATAAATAATGAAAAAGGATTTTTTGCCGGTGCTTATATACTTTTAAATAAAAAGATGAACTTGCAGGCTTATGCCGATTTTTTCTCTTTTCCCTGGTTAAAATATGAACAAGACAGTCCATCAAAAGGCGTTGAATACAGAGCCCAATTATTTTACAATTACAAGTCAAATATTAAAATGCATCTTAAATTTAAATACAAACAAAAGGAAATAAATACGCGTGAAGAAACGTTGGGTGAAGTTAATTATCTCCAAAACGAGACAAAATCAGGGTGGCAATACCAAATAAATTATAAACTAAACGATCAATTTGAACTCCGAAACAGAATAGAAATAACAAACTATTCCAAAGGAAATGAAGCGAAACAATTTGGCTATATGATTTATCAAGATATTAATTATCATTCTGTCAATCAGCGATTTGTAAGCAATACGCGTTTTGCCATTTTCAATACCGATAGCTATGCAAGTGCCATTTATGCCTATGAAAACGATGTGCTTTATGCTTTCAGTATTCCTGCTTATTTTGGCCAGGGAATTCGATTTTATCAATTGATAAAGTACGATTTAAATAAGCATTTAAACTGTTGGTTTCGATATAGTTTAAGTTATTATCCAAATGAAGAATCGATAGGAAGTGGATTGGATGAGATAAACGGCCAAATAAAATCAGAAATAAAATTTCAGCTTCGCCTTAAAATTTAAAAGCAATGCCCAATCCATAATTTTGTTTAAGCTGCAAACTAATTGTTTCGCCAATTTTGGTACGTTGTCCATTAATATTTTCAAAAACCGGCACTTTAATGTCGTGGTCGTAAATCATGTGAATATAAGCGCTGGCCACAAAAAATTTATTGATTGTCATATCCAACCAAGTTTCCCAGTTAACATCAATATTCCATCTGTTTGATTTTTCAGCATCGAAATAATTGTTGTAAAGCATTAGTTTCGAATTCAAATCAATGTTCTTGCATACTTTTCCTTTATACTTTGCAATAATACTAAATCCTAATTCCGACTTTATTCGCTTTCCCGGAACCAAAATATTCCCTGTTGAATCTTTTATTGCAGGGACAACACCGTATTTGCCTTTATTGGCCAATGTTTGATTGCTTACAAAAGTCATTTTCCCAGCAAGCAAAGAAGCATAAAGCGATAAATTCTTGAGCGATTTATTTTCAAAACCCATAGAAATGGTGAGATAAGCAGGTGCAAAAAAATCAGAAACAATAATAGAATCATTCGGATAGGAATAACCATTAAAATATTGCGTAGATAAATTGAGGTTTAAATTGTAATACCATTTTTTTGAAAAACGCAATCCAAGTACAGATGAAAAATCGAGTTTATCATTCGTTTTCTTCAAATTTGAATATTGAAATGCCTGAATACCAAGTGCTGACCGAAAGTTGTTTTCGAATTTTATTTTTCCTTTTTGATAGACAGCTGTTAAATCGAAAGATCCAACACCAGTTAAAGAACTTTCTCCACCATCGGCCCAATTTGATAAAACAATTGTATTCATGTTTAAGCGGGTGCGACCTACAAAGCGCCAAAATGAAGTGCTATCATGTTTTTTAATCGAATCGATTGGAATAATAATTGCTCCAAATTCATCGTCATCGTCAGTGATTCCTGCATAGGAAGTACAAGGCAGGATAAAAATAAATGTAAATAAAAAAAATGTAATTTGTAATCCAATTGAGTTCTTCACGCTGCAAAATTAAAAATAATATACATCTTAGCCTTTGTGAAATGAATTATTTTACGGGAATTTGAGCAATTTTTTTTTTACAAAACTAAGATGTTTGCCAGATTTAATTTGTCCGAACTATTTTAGCTCCTAAAGCTCTTAAGCGCGTATCTATATTTTGATATCCACGATCAATTTGTTCGATATTATCAATAATACTTGTTCCATTAGCAGAAAGAGCTGCAATTAGAAGCGCCACTCCGGCGCGAATATCAGGTGAGGTCATTCGAATAGCTCTTAATTGTGCTTGTCTGTTCAATCCTATTACTGTTGCACGATGCGGATCGCAAAGAATAATTCGAGCACCCATATCTATCAGTTTATCCACAAAAAACAAACGACTCTCAAACATTTTCTGATGGATTAAAACGCTTCCTTTCACCTGAGTTGCAACAACCAAAGCAATACTTATCAAATCTGGTGTAAAACCTGGCCAAGGTGCATCAGAAATAGTCATAATGGCACCATCCATATAGGTTTCGGCAATATATTCATCTTGTTCCGGAATAAAAATATCATCGCCTTTACGTTCAATTTTAATTCCCAATCGTGTAAAAATTTCAGGAATAATTCCCAAAGCGTCGTAATTCACATTTTTGATGGTAAGAGGCGACTGAGTCATTGCGGCCATACCGATAAAGCTACCCACTTCAATCATATCGGGCAAAAGAGTATGTGAAGTTCCTTCCAATTTTGAAACGCCTTGAATTTTTAATAAATTAGAACCTACGCCTTCTATTTTGGCGCCCATTCTGTTGAGCATGGAAGCTAATTGCAATAAATAGGGTTCGCAGGCAGCATTGAAAATGGTGGTTTCCCCTTCGGCTAAAACAGCGGCCATCAAAATATTGGCCGTGCCTGTCACTGATGCCTCATCCAAAAGCATATAGCTTCCTTTTAATCTTTCAGCTCGTATATGGTAATAACTTTTTTCTCTGTGAAATACGAACTGTGCACCTAGTTTTTCAAAGCCAGTAAAATGAGTATCCATTCTTCGGCGACCAATTTTATCTCCTCCAGGTATAGGCATATAGGCTTCACCAAATCTAGCTAAAAGTGGTCCCATAAGCATGACTGAACCGCGCAAACGACCACCGTTTTGAAAGAAAATATCTGATTTTAAGTAATCCAAATCAACATGATCCGCCTGAAAAACATAAGAATGGTTTCCCAAATCATTTACTTTAACACCCATATCACGCAGAATATCAATCAATCGATTTACATCGTGAATATCAGGAATATTATGTATTTCAACTTTTTTGTCGGTTAATAAAACGGCACATAAAATTTGAAGGGCTTCATTTTTAGCGCCTTGAGGCTGGATGCTTCCAGATAATTTGTATCCGCCTTCAATAACAAAGGAGCTCATAAATTTAAAAATTTGTATATCCTACAAGCCAAAAAGAATGTAATCACACTTTTAATTAGCGATATTGTCTTCTTTTTGGGTTTTGTCTGCTTTTAATATTTTGCTTATTCGATGATTTGTTGGATCCACGACCACCCGATCGATTATCAACCCATTTCTTCTTCGCCGTTTGACTTAGTAATTCTTCTGAAGATTTGAAAACAAAATCATCATTCAACTTTAATTTCCCGTCCGACAAAACAGCTAAATGTTTTATAATAACTTCATTATCAACAGAATCCTGATTCCAATTTATATAGGCCTTTTTTAAATGATTGGCAATGTTTTCTATCAGACTGGTTTTTTCTTCACCTTCATCGTAGGTCATGGCTAGCTTCACCATTTTTTCGATATGAACTCCGTAAGGCTTATACTTAATCTTGCCTGTAGAATAACTTAAAGTTTTCGGTCTGGCTTCAATGGCTTCTTTATCGGGTACCGGATAAGGTGAATCTACATCCATTTTATAATCTGCAATAATATGAAGATGATCCCAAATCATATGCTGATAATCGCCATAAGATCCATTGGCAATGTGCATTTGTACCATTACGCCAATAATATACTTAACAAATGAAGTTCTCTTTTCGCGATCTTCCATTGCAAGCGCATTATAGATCATTTTCTGAACATTGCGTCCATATTCGGGTATTATCAATTTTTCGCGGGTGCTATTGTAATCCATGGGTATGAAATTAAGATATTATGTTGAATTTTATTTGTGGAAATCGAGAACAAAGGTACAAAATTATTTTACAATCCGCAGTTTTGCAAATCGCAATAAGAGTTGCTTTTCTCCTATTTTTGAAAAATGTACCGTTGCCTTTTTATTAGAAGCAGCACCGTCTATTTTTATGATTTTTCCGAGCCCAAATCGTTGATGCTCAACTTCCATATTTACTTGTAAATCATCTATTTCTGCAGCTTTAAAACTCGAAGTCGGTCGATTTACAATGCCTGAAGCCTCACTTTGAATACGTTTATATGTTGATTTGCCTGCATCACCACTAATGGTAGTCGGATTATTGGATAATTTACGAGTATTTCTATTCGATACAGCTTTGTATGGATTGGAAGGCATTGCAGACTTTGAAAAGGATCGGCTTCGTGGAAAATCCAAGAACTTTTCTTCTATTTCATCCACAAACCTACTAGGTTCGCAAAAACTCAATGTTCCCCAGCGGAAACGGCTCTCGGCATAAGACAAAACAACTCTTTTCTCGGCTCGTGTTAGTGCCACATAAAATAGTCGTCGCTCCTCTTCCAAATCAACTCGTGAGCCAATAGAATGCACGGATGGGAACAAATTCTCTTCTAAACCTACAATTGAAACATACGGATACTCAAGGCCTTTGGCCTGATGAATAGTCATCATCGACACTTTTTCTATATCGTCTTTGTCCTTCTCATCGGCATCGGTGAGCAGGGCTATGTCCTGCATAAAAATGGACAAACCTTTAAACGATTCCTCTTCAGGAGTCTCACTATCATCATCCTTCTCAACAAATTCTTTAATTCCATTCAACAGAGCTTCGAGGTTCTCATAACGACTGATGCCTTCGGGTGTTTTATCGTTATGCAAATTGCTTATCAATCCCGAGCCTCTGGCAATTTTATTGCCTAATTCGTAAGCATCAATTGTTTCCAATTCAGCTTTAAAACTTTGTATCATTAAAACAAAATCGCTCAGCTTTTTTTGAGCTCCAGCATTGATATTTAATTTGAATTTTTGCGGCTGTTCAATAATATCCCAATAACTCTTCTCATTTTCTGAAGCAGCAATGGTAATGTGTTCCAAAGTCGTTTTCCCTATTCCGCGTGCCGGAAAATTAATAATTCGATTAAATGCTTCGTTGTCTTTTGAATTGATTACCAGACGGAAATAGGCTAAAACATCTTTTATTTCCTTTCTTTTATAAAATGACAATCCACCATAAATCCGATACGGAATATTCATTTTCCGAAGCGCTTCTTCGAGCGATCGAGATTGGGCATTGGTTCGGTACAAAATGGCAAAATCGCTGTTTTTAGCCAGCAAATTCATTTTATCCTCAAAAATCTGCTGTGCAATTAATCGGCCTTCTTCCAAATCAGAAGAGGCGCGAATTAATTTGATGCGTTCGCCTTCATCATTATCAGTCCAAACAGTTTTAAATATTTGATTCTGGTTATTGTGTATCAGCGAATTAGCAGCATTCACAATCACCTGAGTTGATCTGTAATTTTGTTCCAGTTTTACCAAATTTACTTCAGGATAGTCCTTTTTAAAATTCAGAATGTTTTTTATATCAGCTCCTCTAAATCCATAAATACTTTGCGCATCATCTCCAACAACGCAAATATTTTCGTTGTTCGCTGCCAGTTTCTTAACAATTAAATACTGCGAATAATTGGTGTCCTGATACTCATCTACCAAAATATATTTAAACTTTTGCTGGTATTTGTACAGCACATCAGGAAAATCGCGTAGCAGCACATTGGTTTTAAACAATAAATCATCAAAATCCATTGCTGCCGATTGTGTAAGTCGCTTTTGATAAATTGAATATATCTGGCCCAGATATGGCTTGCCGGCTTTTTTATCTTCCAACATATAATCTTCATTATTTATATAGCCTTCGGCTGATATTAAATTGTTCTTAGCAGCCGAAATCCGACTTAAAATATAGGAGGCCTGATAGATTTTCGGATCTAAATTACCTTCTTTTACAACTGCTTTTATTAGATTTTTCGAATCGTCGGTATCGTAAATGGTAAAATTGGAAGGGAAACCTAGTTTATCAGCTTCGGCGCGTAGAATTCGAGCAAAAACCGAGTGAAAAGTCCCCATCCAAACATTCCTTGCCGCCTGAAAGCCAACTAATTCTCCAATTCTGTTTTTCATTTCTCTGGCTGCTTTATTTGTAAATGTAAGTGCCAAAATATTAAACGGATCGATGCCTTTTTGCAATAGAAAAGCAATACGGAATGTAAGTACGCGTGTTTTCCCAGAGCCTGCACCTGCGATAACCATTAAAGGGCCTTCAGTTTTTTTAACGGCTAATTGTTGATCTTTATTTAAACCTTCGAATAATGTATCCAATTTTATCTTCTTTGAGTGCAAAAATACTGGTTTTCAACTGGCTTGAAAACTTAAAAAAGTGTAATTATTAACAAACTTGTAATATAAAAATTCAATTAAAGCGATTTGACAAAATTAAAATGATCTGTATCCGTGAGTCCTGCACGCCATTCTCCTTTCTCTTTTATCTTATTCACAATAGTATGAAAACCATCAAAATCGGTTGCTCGCGAAATCTGATAAAAATGATATTCAGAATCCTGAAAAGCCTGTGAAAAATAACGCCAATATTCTTTCAATTTATTCAGCTGATTTTTTGGTCGGTCGCGATACGTTAATATTTGCTGTTCCAAATCTTCGTGAAACTCCCAGAAACGATTCAACTCATTTTTTACCCAGCCGCAATCATTTCGTTTTAAAATTTCCGGTAGAAAAGGCGAAAACAGCAATCCTCTTCCAATCATCCATTTATCAATTCTTGGAAATTGAGTTTGCAGTTTCCTAAAAGTCTCTAAATCAAATATATCACCACTATACACCAAAGGTGCTTTCGCATTTTCAATGCACCACGAAAAAGATTCCAAATCTACATTTCCCTCATACATTTGAGTTCCAACACGTGGATGAATAATAAGCTCTTTTATTGGAAATTGATTGATAACCGGAATTAATTGTTTTATTTCATCAGCCGATTCATTGCCTAATCGAATTTTCAATGAAATCTTATTCTGTAATTCGATGAATAATTTTTCCAAAAGCATTTCAACCATTTCAGGATAGGCAAGAATTCCGGAGCCGCGCATTTTTGCCCTGATGGCAGGAATTGGACAGCCCATATTGATATTCAGTGTATCGTATCCATAGTTAAAAAGATATTTAGCAACTGGAACTATTTCTGGAGCGCTCTTACCCAAAATCTGAGGATCGACAGGCATGAGTCCATTATGCTCTTTCCATAGGTCTTTAATACGCTGATGTTTAACTGTTTGACCCAAGCCGGAAGGAAGAAAAGGTGCAATGGTTTTATCGATGCCTTTAAAATGACGAGCATAGGCATTTCGAAATAAAAATTCGGTATAACCCTGTAAAGGGGCAAGATAAAGCTGCATAAAACATCCGTTTAGTTGCAAAAGTACATGCTTATTGTTTTCGATTGAAATATTTTTTTTACTGTGTTAATAATTCTTAAAACAAAAAACGCTCATCGTGTGTATTTGCAGTAAATCCAACCTAAATAAATCTTAATTATTTTAAGTAGGCCACACTAATCAATATTCATTTTTAAAAATTCTTATCTTTGTCCCCGATGGAGAAAACAGAATTGCGTTGGGGATTAATAGTTAATCCAAATGCAGGCATTGGAAAATGCCTAAAAAATTGGCCTACAATTCAAAAGCTTATTAAAAGAGCTAAAATTGAATTTGTATTCGAAATGACCGAAAGAAAAGGACATGCCATTGAGATAACAAAAGAATTCATTGAAAAAGGGTTTCGAAAACTTATTGTTGTTGGAGGCGATGGAACATTAAACGAGGTTGTTAATGGCATTTTTATGCAGAAAGACATAGATCCAAATACAATAACTATTGGAATGATACCTGTTGGATTAGGAAATGATTGGTGTAGAACTTTTCAAGTGCCTCTAAAATATATCGATGCCATTAAATTAATACGCGATGGAAAAACAGTAGTACAAGACATTGGACTAGTTGATTTTCACGACAACGGCGTCCCCAATCGTTATTTCGCCAATGTTGCAGGAATTGGATTTGATGCCACTGTTGCGCATGCAGCGAATAAATTAAAAGATCAAGGTAAGGGAAATGCATTGAGTTATATGCTTATTTTATTAAAAACCCTTTTAAAATACAATTCCAAGCATATGCATCTAACCATTGGTGAGCAAGAATTTAAAGAGCGCATGTTTAGCATTGGTATAGGTATTGGACAATACAACGGAGGCGGAATGAAACAATTGCCAAATGCGATTGCAAATGATGGCCTTTTGGACATTACTGTAATTAAAAGAATAAGCAAATGGACTGTCGTTAAAGAACTTAAAGGATTGTATGATGGTTCGTTTATTCATCATCCAAAAATTGAAGCACTTCAGAATACAGGTGTTTCTTTTGCACACAATCAACTGGAAATAGAAACTGATGGTGAATCCGTAGGGAAAGGACCACAAAATTTCAGCATTTTACCAAAAGCCTTGCGTGTAGTCGGTTCTTTAAAATAAGCTAGTGTTTAAATTCAAACTTCAAGCATTTTTTAGTCTTTTCTGAAATGCGAAAACGATTATCAATACGGTAGCTAACAACCCAGGCAATGTCATTTCCAGAAAGCAGCAGCCAGGTATTTTCCTTTTGAAAACGATTCAATTTTAGATCGATAAAAAAATCGCTGAGTAATTTTTTTTTATTCATTCCCAAAGGATAAAATGCATCCCCTTGCTCCCATTTGCGCAATTTTAAAGGAAATTTGAGTTTATCAAAATCCAAGAAAGCATTGTTCAAATCACTTTCAAACCTAGCCTCATTCAAAATCTCCCATTTCAAATCAATTGGATAATCGATTCTTTCTTGATCAATATCCAATATAACTTTTTCTTTCGTATTATCTTGATATTCAGTTATAATCAACTCGTTTCTGTCGCGCAAAAGCACATTCTTATCCGCATAAAATCGCGAACCTGCATGGCCATTTTTCATACTCTCAACAATTTCCTCTGCCTGCGAAAAACCATATCCATATTCTTTTATAAATTCATATAAATAAGTTGAAGCTTGATCAAGAGATAATAATTTTGAAATGGAAAGTTTCAGCATATTTTCTTCCGAAAAGCAAATCTTTTGTCGTTCCTCTTCCACTTTCTGTAAAAAAATGGATTCGGCAGCTTTAAATCGATGCATATTTTGTTCGAGAATATCGCGATAAGCTGGCTGAATATCTTCTAAAACTGGTAAAACTTTATGCCGCAGACTGTTGCGCATATATTTAGTCGATATATTGGAGCTGTCCTCACGAAAACTAATTTTATTTTGCTTTACATAGTCAACGACTTCATTTCGTGAAGTGAATAAAAGTGGATGTATTAGCTTGCCGTTTATTGGCAATAAACCATGTAAACCAGCTATTCCTGTTCCTCGCAACTGATTTATAAAATAAGTTTCTATGGCATCATCCAAATGATGAGCGGTGGCATAAACAGCATAATCTTCCTTACGAATAAACTCTTCAAACCAGGCAAAGCGCAAATCGCGGGCTGCCATTTGAATGGAAATAGATTTTTCTTGTGCGTAATTTTTTGCATTGCAATTATTTAGATAGAATGGTACTTTGAAATTTTTTGCCAGTTCTTCAACAAATTTAGCATCACCATCAGATTCTGCTCCACGAAGTTCGAAATTACAATGGGCTATTCCAAATTCAATATCAGTTTTTGAAAATAAATGGCACATCACTACGGAATCCATTCCACCACTTACAGCCAAAAGTACTTTTTTACCATTTTGAATGAGCTTCTCTTTTGAAATATATTCGATTAATCGATTATGCATACGCAAAAATACAATGTTTTAATTGAATCAACCATCAAAACTATAGTGGATAAAATGCATCTTCAATATGCTCTATCTGATGTTTATTTTCGGCAAAAACAACCGAAACAATATCAAATCTGCATTCTAAATCGATATTATTCTTTTCGATATATGCATTTGCCGCACGAATAAGAAATCCTTGTTTTTTTTTATTGACAGCAGTATAAGGCTCACCAAAATAATTGGTGCTTCTTGTTTTAACCTCTACAATGACCAGAAACGAATCATCTTTGGCAATAATATCCACCTCGTCTTTACGAAAACGCCAATTGGTTGCTAAAATTTTGAAGCCTTTTGAAACCAATAAATGAAGAGCAAACTCCTCTCCAAGCCTACCTAACTCCTGTTTATCAATCATTTATATTTATTCCGCACCAGCCGGACCCATGTATTTTGAATCACCGTATCCAAGTATTGGGTAAAAGATAAAACTTAAGAAAATCAAACCTAAAGTAAAACCAATATCATGGCCAAAGCTTTTGGATAAGAGATGAATTACATATATGCCTATAACAATATTTACCAGTGGTACAAACAATAACAAAAGCCACCACCCTGGTTTACCTACAATTTTAAGCAAAATATAAAAATTATAGAATGGGATAAGTACTGCCCATCCCGGTTGTCCAGCTTTAACATACACTTTCCATTCGGCGACTATCAAAAAAACAATTATAGCCACAAAAAAGCCAATATCGCTGGCTGAAAGATAATCGAAAAAGCGAAAATCTGAAGAATAATTCATATTATTTCAATTTTAAATATGAGTAAATATATGAAATATAGACGCCCTTTTCAATTTTAGTTACATGAAAATTCGATATAGGATTAATCAAAAACCAATTTACTTTCTTCTTTATCCACAAGCAAATTAATATTTGCACCCATTCTTAAAGCATAATTTTCTTTAATATGGCCAGCTGGAAAACCAAAGACCACAGGATATTTATATTCCTCAACGTGCTCAGCTATAATTTCTTCGGTCGTTTTTCCGAAAGGAGTTTTGTTGTCTTTCATATTTGTCATTCCCCCAACAACTAAAGCTGCCAAATTCTTTAGTTTACCCATGCGTTTTAAGTTTATCATCATTCTGTCGATATGGTATAAGTATTCGCCAACATCTTCAATAAAAAGGATTTTATTATCAAAATCCATTTCAGATATTGATCCGATCAAACTGTATAAAATGGACAAATTTCCTCCTATTAGCTCTCCATGAGCCTGATTTTGGCGAATGACCTTTGTTGGCTTAAATACATAGGATTTCAATTCCCCAAATAGAGCTTTTCGCAGACTTTCTGTAGCATTATTTGAACTTCCGTTAACCGGAAAATCTAATGGCATAGTGGAATGTAAACACTCCATCTTAAGTTGAGAGTTTAAGTGACTAAGAAAAACAGTAATATCAGAATAACCAATAATCCATTTTGGAAAGCGTTTGAATTTCTCGAAATTAAGTTTGTCGATTATGCGAACACTGCCATAACCTCCACGTGTACTTATAATTGCTTTAATCTGAGGATTATCCATAAAATCCTGAATATCAGCTGATCTTTGTTTATCGCTGCCGGCAAATTGATTATCTTGTGCAAATATATGTTGACCAAAAACCGGTTCTAATCCCCAACTTTGCATAGTATTTACAGCTGATTTTATTACGTTAATGCTAATTTTATTGGCTGCAGATACAAATCCAATCTGGTCTCCTTCTTTTAAATAGTGTGGTCTGGTCATAAAACAAAATTAAACATAATAAAAACTGGAGTTCTCCTTTTTTCATTATTTTTGAGAAAATTTAAATATGGCTCTAATTCGAAAAGTGAAAGGCATAGCTCCGATTTTTGGCAAAGATTGTTTCCTTGCGGATAATGCAACTGTTGTTGGCGATGTGGTGATGGGTGATAAATGCAGCGTATGGTTCAACGCAGTGGTTAGAGGTGATGTGCATCACATTCGGATTGGAAATAATGTAAATATACAGGACGGAGCCATAATTCATTGCACTTATCAAAAATCTCCTGTTGAAATTGGCAATAATGTTTCTATTGCACACAATGCAATTGTTCATGGCTGCACTATTCGCGATAATGTTTTAGTAGGCATGGGCGCAATTTTGATGGATGATGTAGTAGTTGAAAGTAATTCGATAATTGCTGCCGGAGCTGTTGTTTCTAAAGGAACCCACATTGAATCGGGAAGTGTTTGGGCCGGTATTCCTGCAAAAAAAATAAAAGATATGGATGAGCAATTGCTTAAAGGCGAGGTAAATCGAATATCCAATTCTTATAATATGTATGCCAGTTGGTATGACAAAACAGATTGATTATGAAGAAAATAGCTGTATTTCCAGGATCTTTTGATCCAATAACCTGCGGTCATGCCTCCGTAATTAGAAGAGCTTTGCCTCTTTTCGATAAAGTGATTGTGGCCATTGGCGCAAATGCTTTAAAAACAACTTATTTCGATTTGGAAACGCGCATAAAGATGATTCAGGCCGTATTTGCCGATAGCGATAAAGTTGAAGTACAAAGCTATACTGGTTTAACTGTTAATTTTTGTAGGCAAGTGAATGCTCGTTTTTTGCTTCGCGGTTTGCGTACTTCTGCCGATTTTGAATTTGAAAGAAGTATAGGGCAGATTAACATGCAAATGAATCCTGAAATTGAAACTATTTTTATGCTCACTCAAGCAGAGCATACGGCTTTGAACTCCTCTATTGTTCGCGATATTTTGCTACATAAAGGCGATGTAAGTCAATTTGTTCCTTCGGCAGTGCTTCCTTTTTTAAATAAATAGCGCACACCGTTTAATTTATATGTTAATGTATTTCAAACAGTTACCACTTTTTTGCCTGCTAGTTTTGCTACATACCTTTAGCTATGCTATGCCAGTAACTATTCAAGGAAAAGTATCAAATGGAAATGGTTTGGCTATTCGTGTATCTGCTTATTCTGATTATATAGCTTTTACAGAAGAACTACTCGACGTATGTGAAATTTCTGAATCCCAACAATTTGAATTAAGTTTCGATATTGTTGGGATTCAGAAAGTTTTTATTCAGATTGGCAACCAACACTTTTCTTTTTTTGTGGAAGAAGGGGGAAAATACGACCTTCAAATCGACAATGTAGATTTGCTTCCAAAAAGCGCTTTGAACAAACAAATGCCCTTGCATTTTAAATGGAAGGAAGCAGATGCTTTAAATGAAGTAATCGATATACTAAATAGTGATTATTATGCTTTTCTTGAGGAAAATTTTGTAGCGCTTTTTAAGCAAAGAAATACTGAACTTTTGAAATCTTTCGAAAAAGAAATTGCATCAAAACTGGCTGGCGCAAGTAATCTAAACAGTCTGGAAAAAGTCTTTATCGAAAATTTAATGTTCTATCAATTTGCCAATCTCAAAAATACATCACGTACAGCAACTAATTCAAAATTAGGCGAATCCTTTTTACATAAAGCCGAAATACTTTATAAAAATCCAGGTTATATGGAGTTTTTCAGTAACTATTTCCTCAATTATTTTGCATCAAATAAAAGAAATACAAAATACACGGAGTTTGCAAAACGAATTCGGAATGGGAGCAGCTCTAATGAAATTCTTGATTATATGGCAATTGATCCAATCCTTGAGCAGGAACATTTGCGAGAATTGGTTTTGATATTTGCACTAAGAGAAGTTTATTATAATTCGGATTTTAATTCGCTGCGGCTAAAAACACTTTTTAATGAACTTATTTTAAAAAGCAAGTCTAGCGAGAATCAAAAAATTGCTGGCAATATTTTAAATCAATTTACAGGATTAGAAATCGGCTCACCTGCTCCTGGCTTTAAACTTAAAACTGGTGGGGGAACTTTAAAAACAAAAGAGAGTTATAAAGGACGTTATGTTTATCTGGTATTTATGTCGGATAATTGTCCTGCATGTGAGTCAGACATGTTGATGCTTCAAGAATTAGACGAGATATATCGTGCTGATATTGCGATAGTTGGTATTTTAGTTAATTATACAAATCAAGGATTGTTAAAATTTGAAAATCAGACTACTACTCACTGGGACAGACTCTTATTTGCAAATAATTTTGAATTATTAAACAGTTATCAAGTCCGAAATTTTCCTCTATATTTTCTGCTCGATAGAAATGGTAAAATTTTACTTAATCCGGCAAAAAAACCACACGAAGAGATAGCTCGTTATTTCGATTTTTTGATAAAAAAGGATAAAGATAAAGCTCAGAAGAAGGATATTTTATTTCGATAAGTCTTCTACATTCTTGAAAAAACTAAAGTTAACACTGCCATAATTTCGGTGTTCAAAGAAATTGGGATGTGTTCTAAAGGAACTCAATCTGGGGTGTTCCAAAACAAAAAGCCCTTCACTTTTCAACATATTATTTGAAAAAATCTGATCCGGTATATTTTCCAATTCCGGCAAATCATAAGGAGGATCGGCAAAAACAAGATCGAAATCACGCTTATTGGTTTTGAAAAATGAAAAAACATCCATCCGAAGGATTCTCATATTTTCAATTTCCAATTTTTGAATAATGGATTCGATAAACCGAATATGCTGTCCGTTTTGCTCAACTGCTAAAACACTTTTTGCGCCACGCGACACCAATTCATAACTTATGCTTCCGGTACCTGAGAACAAATCCAAGGCGTCAATTTCTTCAAAATCAATATGATTTCGCAATATATTAAACAAGCTTTCCTTGGCCATATCTGTTGTTGGCCGTAAAGCAAAATTCTTAGGCAGATTGAGTTTTCTGCCTTTATAATAACCACTAATTATTCGCATAAAACAGCTTGAGTTAAGATACGGTATTTTGCTCCTGCAGATTCGGGAATTCCATTACCAAAGATTAAACCTCTATTTCCTACAGGTGGAAAATCGAGAATACGGATATATTGATAAGCAATTGAATACAAAGGTGAACTTCGATCAATATTTCCTGAAAAGAATAAAGGAACATCTTCCGTATTAAATTTTAACTGATTGTATATCAGTAATATAAAATATATAAAATCTTCTTTCTCCTTAAAAGTAAATGTATTTGAAAATACTAGTTTTTCATTTTCAAAAGCAATAATATGCATGCTTCTATTGGCCACTTCAATATAAACTGCATTTCTTTTTTGCATTTTTTGGAGTAAGGTCATTTGTTGAATAAAAACCGTCGCCCCATGTTTAATTTCGAAAATTGAAAAATAATCACTCAAATTATAAAAAAGCGGAGCATAAACAGCATACACATTCTTTGTTTCAAAAAAGGAAATGGCATCTGTTTTTACAATAAAATTTTCCGGTATTTGATGAACCTGCTTTAAGTAATCAAAGGCATGTTTTTCATCGAGTAAAACAGAAGGTACCAATGTGAAAAGGCTGTTGTCAATAACAAAATGAACACTTTTATATTGATTCCTGTGGATTTGTTTTTCAGTAAAAAAGTCTTCCAGTCGTACATTCACCTTTTCATTTTGAAAATCGGCCTCCTCACCTAGCATAAGAGGCACATCATAATCTTCAATAAGCAATACTTTTTTAGAGATGCTATCTATTTGAGCAAAAGAAAATCCATCCAGCCTTAGCTGAATGGATAATCTGTTATTCTTGGAATTACCGAAACGGAAATCCTGATCAATAAATTGAGCCGATGCTTTAAAAATCTTAGGCAAAGGCTTATCCATTTATTTCCAATTTCCTTCCGTAGAGGCTTCTGAAAGAGATCCAACTTTTAATCCAGGATATTTATTCATTTCCACAACCGATTTGTTCAAATTTCGTATCAATTGCTCATCAAGACCTTTTAATAAAACTTCGTAAGTAGCCTGACTTTCAAATACATACACAGGCACTCCGCCTCTTTCTATTTTACCTGAACGCAATTCAAATTCTTCATTATTGAAGTATTTGGCAGGTATTGGCACATACTTTAAATGATCGACATGGAAATTAATACGCTCATTATACAAAGAATCGATAATTGAAATTGTACCTAGAGTATCACGGATAGTTTTAGTAAACGTGGTATCATTAGGATCTGCAACTTCTTTAACAATAAAGAACTCATTGTTTTTCAGGAAATCAATTAAAGTATCCCAGCTTGCTGTATAAGAACCATTAAGCTTTCTATAAGCCAGTTCGGCAGAACGAATATCTTCTAATTTACGAATTACCGTTTGCTCGCGCTTATCTTTTTCTTTATTAAAACGAACAGGCTCCATGATGCTTTCTACAACCATATATCCCAATCCGATTATCACTAACAATAAAACTAGTTTTAATGCAATTTTCATTTTTCTAAATTTAGTTTCCCCCGAAGGGTTATTTCACAATCAAAAAGCAAAAATAATGTTTTATCTCTGATAATTTGCTTTCTGGTCATTTTTTTTTATTGCTTAAAAAGCTAGCTTTGACAGCTCAAAAAGCTTTTGTATTTTTAAACGCAAATAATCACCGTATGACTGATCATTTTTACCCTCTTCCTCTCCATAAATTTTTAAAAAGAATTTTAAACGAACTTCAGTTTTCTGATGAAATATTAGGCTTACCAAAACAACTTTTTGTCGATCCAAATAAATTTAAAGAACTGAAGATTCAACGATTCGGTCAAACGCTTTCAACTCCATATGGAGTGGCGGCAGGACCACATACACAACTGGCGCAAAACATTGTTTCTTCATGGCTTTTTGGAGCGAGATATATCGAATTAAAAACCATACAAACCCTTGATGAGATTGACGTTAGCAAGCCTTGTATTGACATGCAGGACGAAGGCTATAATTGTGAATGGTCGCAGGAATTAAAGGTAACTCAAAGTTT
>CAYPOW010000003.1:4535-11360 GCA_964412145.1 uncultured Draconibacterium sp. | reverse complement strand
CTCAATCCAACACTTTTGGGAGCTAAAGATTTACGCTACATTTTAAATGATCAACTTTCCTGGCCAGTTCATGTGCCTGATTTGGCATTTGAGCACGATTTAAAATATTCAGATGCTTTATCCATTGTTCGAAATTTAGAAAAAACGGCGAAAAAAACAGGTGTTCATTTTGGATTAAAACTAACAAATACTCTAGAAGTAAAGAATCTAAAATCCGTTTTCGATCCAAAACAGGAAATGATGTATTTAAGCGGAAGAGCTTTACATCCCATAAGTATAAATGTTGCTGCCCGTTTGCAAGAGGAGTTTAAAGGAAAACTTGATATTAGTTTTTCAGGCGGTATTGATGCTTTCAATATTGCGGAAGTTTTAGATTGTGGTATACAGCCTGTTACGGCTTCTTCAGATCTTTTAAAACCAGGCGGATACAGCAGAATGGCACAATATGCAACAAATATTCAAAAACATTTAAAGGATAATAATCAATCCAGCCTAGCTGAAATTACGAATGATAATCGCGAACTATTTTTATCAAAGCTTCAAGAGTATGCCACAAGGGTTGTAAAAAATAAAAACTATACTTATAATCTTTTCGAAACAAAGAATATTAAAACCAAGCGCGAATTAAATACTTTTGATTGCATTGCAGCGCCTTGTGTAGATACTTGCCCAACATCACAGAATATTCCGGAATATTTACATTATGCAGCTTTAGGCGATTTTCAAAAATCCTTTGATGTTATCTTAAGAAATAATGCTTTTCCTCAAACTTTAGGATTGGTTTGCGAACATAACTGCCAAACGAAATGCACACGTATCAACTACGACAATCCATTACAAATCAGAGAAATAAAGAATTTTGTAAGTCATGCGGGGAAATCAGATATTTTAAAAGTCCCCAAATCGAACGGTCTAAAAATAGCAATTATTGGTGCCGGCCCGGCGGGCTTATCAGCCGCCTATTTTTTAGCCCTCGAAGGTTTTAAAATTGAGCTGTTTGAAAAAGAAAATGCAGCAGGTGGATTAGTTCACAAAGCTATTCCAAGTTTTAGAATGCCAAACAATGCATTGTATGAAGACATTGCTCGAATTGAAAGCTTAGGTGTTGATATTCATTACGATACGACTGTTGGCCAGAAGCATTTTATTCACTTAAAATCCAATTTCGATTATGTTTATCTGGCTGTAGGTGCTCAAAATATGAAAGCACTTAACATTCCGGGTGCCAAGACGGATAAAGTATTGGATGCACTCACTTTTTTACATCAATTTAAACAAAACAAAGCTGTCCAACTCGGAAAAGATGTCATTGTAATTGGAGGAGGAAATACGGCCATGGATATTGCTCGTGCAGCTAAAAAAATGCAAAAAGGAAATGGGAATGTAACAATTGCGTATCGTCGTTCACTGGCTCAAATGCCTGCTGATGCAGAAGAAATTTTCGATGCAAAAGCCGAAGGGATTCGCTTTCTAAATCTATTAAGTCCGCTTGAAATTATCGAAAACGAAACAGAAACAATTCTTCGTTGCCAGCCTATGCAACTGAATGAAAAAGCAGGCGCTGATGGTCGCTTAAGCGTAAGTCCAAAAAACGAAAAGTCAATCGATTTAAAGGCAACAAGCATCATTCCTGCCATCGGTCAGGAAGTTATATTTCCTTTTGAAGATGAAAATTTGGCAGAATTACAAAAAGACGCCAAACTTTTTAGATCGGAAAATGTATTCATTGGTGGTGATGTCAGGCATGGAGCCGCCAGCATTGTTCAGGCCGTTGGTGATGGACAAAGTATGGCCAATGAAATCATTCAAATAGCAAAGCTTGAACACCATTTTTCCTTTAAAAAAGAGGATAAAAAAATCAGTGATGAGAAGCATTTATCCATGCGTGCAGAACGTGTTTACGGAGAAGGAGATCATAAAATGCTCGCAACTGCAGATCAAATTATGCAGGAAGCTTCACGATGTTTGGCTTGCGATGATTATTGCAATATTTGCGTGAGTGTTTGTCCAAATAGAGCAAATTTCAATTATGTAGTTGAGCCACAGAGTATTCAAATGTTTAAAGTGCAGATTGAGAAAGGAAAACACAGATTACTTCCAGATAATACATTCACAATCAATCAAAAGCAACAGATTTTAAATATTGCCGATTTTTGCAATGAATGCGGCAATTGCACCACTTTTTGTCCAACTGCCGGTGAACCATACAAAGACAAACCACACGTTTATCTCACAAAAGAAAGTTTTGATGCCAATGAAGAAGGCTATTTCCTGGAAAAGTTAAATAAAGAAAATATACTCAGCTATAAAAATGGCAATAAAAGTTTTTCTCTAACGGAAACTGAAAACAACTTTTTATTTTTCTCAGATTTGCTTGAAATTTGTTTTGTTAAGGAAGATTTTTCCATAAGAGACATTACCTTAAAAGTCAAGACTGATCAAATAATAAGTTTGAAAAAAGCTGCAGAAATGCGTTTTATTTTAGATGGAGCTAAGACTTTGATGGGTCACAATTAGACAAATAAATTGCTGAGCTATATCAATCCTGCCGTCATGTATTTAAGCTGAAACAGGTTTTAACTATCTTGCAACACCAATGCATTCACAATTAAACTGTTAATAAATATTTACTCAAAATATTGACTTTGGCCTTTTACTGTATTTATCTTTAGAAAGTTTTTCTTTCACAGCTGAAAAGTACATTTTATAATGTATCAGCCTTCATTGAAGAACCACATTTAACAGTAAAAATATTTATAACTTAAACTTAATGAAGATGACTGCAATTCTTAAACAATTACTAGCATTTTTATTTTTAATCACAATCGTAAATGCTAAATCGCAAAGCGCATTAGAACCATTAAATTACAATGATGCTGATGCAGGAACTAGTGTTAACCCTTTTCAGATTTCATCATTAGAGAATCTCTATTGGCTCAGCCAAAGCCCTGAACATTGGGACAAATATTTTCTACAGATGTCGGATATTGATGCCACTGAAACAATAGATTGGAATAGCGGAGCAGGCTGGACGCCTATAGGCAATCAATCAACTCATTTTACTGGAAATTATAATGGGCAAGGTAAGGTGATTATTGGTTTGTATATAAATCGCCCAGCTGAAAATTACATTTCATTTTTCGGTTTTGTTAATACTCCTGGAACAATAACTAATGTTGGCTTATACCGAGTTAATATTACTGGAATGCATAGGGTTGGAGGTCTAGTTGGATTAAACTTCGGAACTATTAGTAATTGTTTTTCAACCGGATCAATATATGGAGATGATGTGGTAGGCGGATTAATTGGCGGCGGATCTTTTTTTGAAGTCACAAAATCCTATTCTATTTGCACTATATCCGGCGCAAGATATGTTGGCGGTTTTATTGGGCATACTGGGGATTATTCAAATATAACTGATTGTTATGCACGTGGAAGTGTTTCTGCATCTGGCGAATCAGCTGGTGGATTTATAGGTTGGAATACAGCAACTTATATTACTAATTCTTATTCGACAGGGGCGGTTTCAGGCACTACCTCTAGAATAGGTGGTTTCGTTGGTTATAATTATTCGTATGGAGGTAAAACGCCTACTTACACGTCTTGTTTTTGGGATAATCAAACGTCTGGAATGACAGTTGGATCTGGTACAGGCTCGATTAGCGGAAGCATCATTGGCAAAACAACTGCAGAAATGCATTTGACAGAGAATTATACAGATTGGGATTTCGAAAATAACTGGGACATTAACAAAACTGAATCAAGTATTGTATTGCATATGAACATGGAGGAGAGTGAACTTAAAGATCACTCCAAATCCGAACACCCAACCATATTGAATGGGAATTTAGTTCAAGACAAAACCGTTTCAAAGTTTGGTGAAGGAAGCGCTTATTTTGATGGTCTGGGAACAACCTATCTTTCTATACCCATTGATGATGATTTTAACTGGGGAACAAATGATTTTACAATTGATTATTGGGTGAGGTTTTCCACGCTTTCAAATTTGGATTTTGTCTCAGCCACAAGTGTTGACGGAACGGGCGCAAGTTCTGCTGTACAAGGAAGTGGTTTTAATTTTTATTATTATACCTCACAGAACGTAATTCTATTCTCAAATAAAGGCGAATATATTGGCTCTACATACAATACCTGGTCACCATCTGCTAATACTTGGTATCACGTTGCTGGAGTTAGAGATGGAGATACCTGGAAAGTGTATATTGATGGCAATCAGGTAAATACAGAAAACTACACAGGCAGTGTGGATATAACTGATTTAAATCATTTTTTTATCGGGCCAAGAAAATTCAAAGGAAATATAGATGAAATTAGGATTTCGAAAGGAATTGCACAATGGGCATCAAATTTTACTCCGCCTGCCGAACCCTATTCAATACAATGGGAAAACGACGGGTATCCATTCTTTAAATGGCAAGCCAGAGCTCCGATTGTTTTATCATTGCCAGCCAGTAATATTACTTTCGAAAGCGCATCGGCTAACGGATCAGTCATTGATTTATGCTTTTCCAATGCAACAGAACATGGTCATTGCTGGAGTACTTCTGAAAATCCAATTATTACGGCAAATCCTAATATTACACAACTTGGGAACCTTTCAGATACTAGTAGTTTCACATCATTAATAAATGGTCTGATTCCAAATACTACTTATTATATTAAAGCCTATGCAACTAATTCTTACGGAACAAGTTATGGCAAACAAATAGCGCTTAATACGGAAAAAATTGAATTAACAGTATCTGGGTCAACCGCCGAAAACAAGATATATGATGGAAACTCCCAAACAGTTATCTCAAATGCTGTTCTTATCGGTGTAATAAACGAAGATGATGTTGAATTGGATGCACTCGTTGGAACTTTCGACAGCAGTAATGTTGGAAACGATATAAACATTAGTGCAAATCTAACTTTAAAAGGCGACGATATTGATAAATATTCACTAATTCAACCTACTGGTTTAAAAGCAAATATCACTGAAAAAGAACTTTCAATTGCAGGTTCATTCACTGTGAATGACAAAGATTATGACGGAACAGTTTCTGCTGTTATTGACGAGAATAACCTAGGTCTATTTGAATTAGTTGAAGATGATATTGTTGTTTTAATTGATGTAGTTGCCGAATTTTCTCAGGTTGATGTTGGGGTTGATATTTCTGTAGGCATTGAAAGTGCGAATTTAAGTGGAACAGATATGGCCAACTACACTTTATCACTTCTTGGATCACCAACAACAACAGCTGATATTGTATCTACAACCGACATAATAGAGGGTGAATTTGATAATATCAGTATTTACCCTAATCCTTTCGATAACTATTTTTCACTCAAATCTGATGATAATATTTTGAAAATAATCATTACAAATGCAATAGGTCGAAAAGTATTTGAGATGCAAATTAGCGATGAAAAAAAGATAAATTTAGAACATTTACCAAGCGGTGTTTATTTTCTTAATATAGAGTTAGAAAAGAACAAGAAATTGGTGTATAAGTTGATTAAAAATAAATAGATATCATTGAAAGTGCAGATTTGCACATAGAAATTATCGATAAATTTTCTGATTTGGCAAAAAAACCACTCAGCAATAGTGTGCTAAATTTAGCAGTAGGCGAATTTTTCAATAATAAATATTGGAAATACCAATAGACATATTAATGGCTGTTATTCAGCTATTTAAACACATGTGACTCGAGCTTAAGTCGTTGTATTTGGTTCATTAATCAACTTAGATTCCTTAAGCTGAGTTGCTAAAAGCAAGCTCAAAATCATCAACCCAATTAGCCACGACAAGGGCTGAGTCATAGAACCCGTGTCAGCAGATTTAAAGCTATCGAGCGCAAAAATAAATCCTATGCCGGATACCTGACCCATCAATAAAAGGATACCATTCGACGTTCCTTCGGATGCAGGATAGGTGATTTCGGCACCATATTGAAAACCGATTGGGCCGGAACTGAGCAAGAAAAAACCTAAAACAAAACCCGATGTTAGCAATAAGGAATAGGTAGTTGCATAGGTCAATCCTGTCAATCCAATGATACTTCCAATCAACGCAACGATAATAAATGGAATTCTTTTTCTAGAACGATCGGAAAGAATCGGCATAATAACGGCACCAATAATGCCACCAATAATCATTAAACCACCAGTTATTCCTGCTGCTTCAGCAGAAAAACCTCGTGGGCGAATGATGTCTTCTATCCAGGTTGAGACGCTATTAAATACACCCAAACCAATGAAAAAGATGAGCATCAACAAATAAAAACTTCTATTGTGAAGCATATCTTTCAATCCATCTAAAACAAGTGAACGCTCTTCCTGATCAGGGCGACAAGGTGCTGTAAGTGGACGTTCTTTTGCAAAAACTAAAAACAAGACCGCGGCAAAAAGAGAGACAATGCCATAAATATAGAGCATTCCTCCAATTCCATAAGCTTGCGAAATAAAAGGGGTCACTAGCATTGCTATTAAAATACCCAAATACATCGAAAGCGTTCCAAGGCCGGATGCCGTAGCTCTTTCTTCGATAGGAAACCAACGAGCAGCCAATTTAGTAATGGCGTTTAATAGAAATGGTTGTCCAATGGCAATGCCAACCTGAGCTAAAAGCAAAAGTTCATAATTGTTGGTCACCATTCCGCGTGCCATACCAAAAACACCTGTAAGTACAGCGCCAATTCCAACACCTATACGGATTCCATACGTATCAATAACCCAGGAAGCAGGAAAGGAAAACACAATAAAGACAATCATAAAACTCATTGAGAGAATGCCTATTTGCAAATCGCTAACACCGTAATA
>CAYPOW010000003.1:0-4435 GCA_964412145.1 uncultured Draconibacterium sp. | reverse complement strand
AAAAAGATGCAGTTTTTTTTACCAGCTCAGACTATTCCTGGTTAAACATTCAATAAACCACCTCTTCTTATAAAATAAGAATGCTAGGTTAAGTATGGATATACTAAGATCTTCAGAATGTAGAATAGAAACGATTTAGAAAACGATCCGAAATATTCTTTTGATTTGACTTTTCAATCTTCAATCGCTATTTTTTGTAGGAACAATAAATAACGGAATACATGTTTTCCGCAAAACACTTTCGGTTGCACTTCCCATCACAATTTTCTCAAGCCATTTTCGACTATGCGATCCCATCACAATTATATCCACTTCCAATTCTTTTGCAGTCTCCAAAATAGATTCTGTTGGCCGCCCTTCCTTGACAACTGTCTGGATATCTGTATCACCCAGATGACTTTTAGTATTATTCAGAAAATCCTGTGCGGTTTTGCGTAGCTGATCTACATTTTCTATTTGCAAAGGATAGGAAGCTATATCGCCGGTAAATCCCATAGATGAATATTCAGGAGAATAATAAAAATCCACCTCCGAAATAATATGAAGTAAAGTGACTTTGGCTTTCATTGTTTTTGCCAATAAAAATCCCGTTTCGGCTATTTTCTCTGCGGTAGGATCATAATCCAGTGCAATCAGTACTTTTTTCATCTTTATTATTTATTGGTGAATAAAACTCATTAAATTTTATTTATCAGCATGAATTTAGACCTTCTGCTTGGCTATTATTTTGATAGATTTATCCTAGTCATTATTCACTGGTGAAGTTACAAAAACAAATAAAACAATGCTAAATAATTAGAATGATTCTTGTCATAAAAAAAATAATAGTTAAGGAAATGCATATCCGAAAAGCAAATTATTTTATCTCAAATTAACCATTCGGCCTCTTGCTTTTATTGGATAAAGCATTCTCATTACTAGTGAAAATGCTTTTTATAAAGTCATATAAATTGGAGAAAAGACAAAAACAAACAAGCAAATCCCCCATAAATACCTTGTAATTATAGGCTTATACCTTTCACGGTATTGTTTCATAAATATTTTTGTCAACTATTGACTTTTGTCCTGATTCATTATAACTTTAGGACGTTTTTAATATAGGAGGGGGAGAACGATTTCGTTAAACGTGAAAGGACTATTTTGAATTGAAAACAGATTTAAATTTTGAGGAATTAATTTTAAAAAAAAATACTTCACAATTAAAACTAAATCAATATGAAAGCACTTTTTACTTTTTTACTTATTTTCTTTGCAATTGGATATACCAATGCACAAATACCAGGCGGAAATTTCGAAAGCTGGAATGCTCTTGTTTTTGAATATCCTGCATCTTCAGATGTCAACATTTACACAGATGACCAAGCCTCAAATGAAACTTATGGCATATTAGCAAAAACAACAGATGCGAGCGATGGTACTTACGCTTTAAAATTTTCATCCTTTGGAACAGGTTATTTTGGATATGTATTATATGGATATATGGATGATGATGCCCCTGGTGGAGGAATCCCTTTTGCAGATGATCCTACACAAGTTACCGTCTCCTATAAATGCAATATGGCAGTAAACGATTCGGCTCAAATATGGGTATGGCTATACAGTGACGGAACACAAGTAACCACCGATATGTTTAAGGTGGGCGGAGTTCATACCGAATATACAGATGCTATATTCAATCTATCACCCTATACAGCTGTTATCGACAGTATGCTGTTTGGACTCGTTAGTGGCGATCCTTTCGTAGAGGAAATTAGAACAGATGGGAATGTAGTTTATTTTGATAATATTCGGTTTAATGGCACCAATAATGTGCAAATACCTGATAATAGCTTCGAAAGCTGGGAAAGCGTTACCAAAGACTTTACGGAGGAAATGTATAATATTCGCGCAAATGTTGAAAAGTCAACTGATGCCTATAATGGCGATTTTGCACTTAAAATGTCCACTCAAGAAGTTGAATGGGAAGAACAGGATTTGCAAATGGATTACGATGCCAGATTAACCTTGTGGGGAAGACAGGATTGGATAAATACTGGTGGAGATAATTGGGAAGTTCATCTTGTCGGTGGCTTGCCTGTGGCAGAACGAAGCGATGTGTTGGTATTTTATTATAAATTCGAACCAATGGCAGGGGTAATTGATACCGCATCCGCAGTGCTAAAGTTTTCAAAAAATGGAGATGAAGTGTATAATGCTTATTATGAATTATATGCCACAACTACCTATCAAAAAATGGAAATCCCATTCGATTTAGACAATGCTTGGGGTGGGTCAGTGGATGCAGATTCGATGGTTTTAGAGCTACAATCATCAAAGTGGAGGGATAGATATACCTGGACTCCCGCTGACGTTAATATTGAAGGTAGTAGTTTATATATCGATTATATGTACTTCCAAAGTCAATTATTTAAACAAGCTGTAACTGTTGGCGCAAATGGAAATATTACTCCAGGTACAACTGACGTTATTCAAGGCAGTAGTATTACATTTACTATTATACCTGATAATGGATATGAAATAAATACTGTAACATACAATTCTGTTGATGTAAAAGGAGACCTTGTGGACATTGGTGGCAACGCAACTTATACCATAGCTAATGTTACTGGTATTGGAATTTTCGAAGTTGAATTTAGCCTAGTAAGCGGCACAGATGATCTCGACTTAAATGCAGGCGGAATTTCATTCTTTCCGAATCCAACAAAAGGCACGTTGAATTTACGCGGAATAATGGACGATTCTTTAGTCGAAATTATTTCTGTTACCGGAGTCCGTGTTTATCAAAACCAAGTAAACAATAATACCACAATTGATATTTCAAACATTCCGGAAGGAATCTATTTCGTAAAAATTAATCACAAACTAGCTGGAAAAGTAGTAAAACACTAAATCAAACTAACATCGTCTTTGAATACTTTCATATTCAAAGACGATGTTTTTAACCGTTCATACATTACAAGTCCACATTTTATCAAATAAAAGTTAAAATACTTTCATCTGTATTTTAACAGACGTGTATTTATCCATATACTGCTACAATATTAAAACGAATAATTTAGTCTCTAATCTTATCATACTTTGTATTTTGCGAATACATAGATTTTATACCTTAGCATTTTAAAACACTTTTAAGTTATATAAACATATACAGCAATTCACTATAACCAATTAATTAAGAAAACTCGATGAAAATATTTAAATCTACATTCGCCATTATCACCATCTCACTATTAATTTATTCATGCGATACTCAGCCAAAAGTGTATGAATGGAGAGGTGAAGATCGAAATGGAGTTTATCAGGAAAATAACCTTTTAAAAATTTGGCCTGAAGATGGCCCCGAATTAGTTTGGGAATTTAGCAATCTCGGGAATGGATATGGAACTCCGGTTTTCACTGAAGACAGGATGTATGTTATTGGCGAAGTTGATAGTATTGGTTTCTTATTCAATTTTGATTTAGAGGGCAATTTAATCTGGAAAAAAGCATATGGAAAAGAATGGATCAAGACTTTCCCTGGTTCAAGATCCACACCTACTGTTATTGACAGTTTGCTTTATGTTTGCTCAGGATTGGGGAATATCTATTGCTTTCATGCAGAGACTGGCAAAATACTATGGGACAAGAATTTAAAAAATGATTTCCAAGGAGAATATACGATGCATGGCCATTCGGAATCATTAATTCTAGAAGAGAATAAAGTGTTTTTTATGCCTGGTGGAAAAGAGTTCAATATAGTTGCTTTGGATCGATTTACTGGCGAATTAATCTGGAAAAACAAAGGTATGGGAGAAAGACCAGCATACAACGCCCCCCGAATTATTAAATTACCTACCCGTAATATCTTGGCGCAATTCTCAGCCTACCATTTAATGGGTTTCGATACTAAAACAGGCGAATTACTCTGGGCACACGAACAAAATAATCTTGTACCTGAAAAGAGAACGTTTGGAATGGGAGATACACATAGCAATACTATTTTATTTGAAGATGGATTCATTTATTATGTTGCCGGTGATGGCAATTGCGGGGTCAAACTTGAATTAGCTGAAGATGGAAACTCTATTAAAGAAATATGGAGAAATGATACAGTAGATGGATTTATGGGAGGTGTACTGAGTATAGACAATTATATTTATAGCAGCGGAACACAAAAACCTGTTTTTATGAGTGTTGATAAAGCAACTGGCCAAATTGGAAGCAAGCTAAAAATTGGATCGGGTTCTGTAATTGCAGCAGATAATTTGCTCTACTACTACAATCAAAAAGGCAAAGTGATGCTAATCGATCCGACCCCAACAGATATGAAAGTGATTAGCGAATTTAAAATTACCAAAGGTGAAAAAGAACATTTTGCTCATCCGATAATCAATAAAGGCTTACTTTATATTCGCCATGGTGCATATCTAATGGCTTACGATATAAAAGCGAATAA
>CAYPOW010000002.1:0-37629 GCA_964412145.1 uncultured Draconibacterium sp. | reverse complement strand
ACACCCTTACTGGCAAGTTGGTCTATATTAGGCGAATATATTTGAGATTCGCCATAGCAATTTAAAACAGGTTTTAAATCATCGATGGCAATAAAGAGAACATTTTTCTTTTGTGCACTTAGCATCATGGGAACCAAGCTTCCAATAACAACGCCTAATTTGAGTGCAGTATGTATTTGTTTTCCCATCGAGTAATTCCTAGGTATAATTAATTGTCAAAAATCTGCAATCGATCTCCAAATGGAAACCGATTGCAGTAAGCTTTTTTTTAATAGCCAAAATTTTGATCTTCGAAAGAAATAGCTTCATTCGTATTTATTTCTGATTCTGGAATTGGAAGCAATAGATTCCGCTGAATTGTAAAAGCATCAATTCCAAAATAAAAATCAGAAGCACTTTTAAAAACTTTTTGTGTTTTAGCTAGATCTAATCTTCTATTGTGATTTTCGCAGACTTTAGTAAAATAATCCATTCCATATCTTCGGGCATCAAACCAGGTATGAAACTCGCCCATAAGTTCCGATAGACGCTCTACCATTATACGATCTCTAAAGCTTTCTGTTGAAGCAAAATCGGCAGTAGATGCATCATCTGGCAAACCTGTATCTCCACTGTTTCTAGCACGCAATAAAACTTGATTTAATGCTCCAACTGCATTCCCCGTTGGACCATTCAAAGCATTTTCAGCTTCCGCATAAATCAATAATATCTCGGCATATCGTAAATAAATGTAATTATTGGCATGAGAATTATTATCTAAACCATTGGGATCTTTATATTTTTGAACACTTGGGTATGGAAGATACACTTTGGCTACACCTTTGGTTAATGCCGGATAACTTGTTACCGTTTTACCGTCTGTTCTGGTATAATCAACAACTACATTAACTTCCATTCGTGGATCAACACCACCGTGAGTACTTACAATGGTATCATATAATTCTCTGGTAGGAACAGATCGGCCCCAGCCACCTGTACCATTGGAAGACCAACCCGATTTTTGAGGCACCAAAATATGAGGGAAAGCACTTCCTACACCAATGGTTGTATTTGAAAATCCAAATTCCACAATCGATTCGCTAGTAAACTCATTATTTACATTCCATAAATCGGCATAATTTGCTTCTAAAGAATAAATACCTGATTGAATAACACTGTCGGCAAGATTTTTTGCTCTTTGCCAATATTCGATATTATTTGTAGAAGAAGCTCTTGTTAGGAACACTTTAGAAAGCAAAGCTTTTGCAGCCATTTGTTTTGGAGCTAATCCACTCGTTTGAAATTCTGGCAACAAATCATAAGCTTTATTTAAATCAGCAATAATAAACTCATAAACAGCATCAACAGATTCTGCTCTAGGCACATTTGCCTCTTCAGGAGTTTTTGATAGTCTACTTACTAAAGGAACAGGACCAAAAAGCCTTACTAGATTAAAATAATTCATCGCTCTAAAAAAGTGTGCCTGACCTCTTGCGTTACGCACATATTCTACTTGGCTTTCAGCACTAGTCGATTCAATAATGAAATTATTTTGCGCTATAGAACTATAAATAGCATCGTAAACAGATCCAATCCAAGATTTAGTTGGTGTTTGTTCTAATCGTGCTAAGTCGGCATCGCCACCTGCTCTTCTGGTCATCCACCCTGAGTTAAAGGTAAGTAGCTGAGAATAAGTAGAACTGTAATAATGATAGGCTGTCATAGTTTTATACATTCCCAACAAGATTGCATTTGTAGACTCTTCAGAAGCAAAGGCTGTTTCTGGCGTTCTAAAATCGTAAATAGGCTCATCGAGTAGAGGTTTATCACAAGAAATTGTAATTACCAATAATAGGCTAAGGATAAATATATGTTTTTTCATTTTCATCTTTTTTATCAATTAAAAAGTAACATTCAAACCAAACATTATTGTTCTCACTGCTGGGTAAGAATTGAAATCTATTCCACTAAGCATTGGATTATTTGCAAAACTATCTGCTTCGGGATCAAAACCTTCATAATTGGTTATAGTAAACACGTTATGTGCTGAGGCATAAACTTTAATACCTTCTATAGCATTCATTTTTTTCACATTGAAATTATATGAAAGACTGATAGTGCTAAGTTTAAAATAGCTAGCATCCTCAACAAAACGATCGGTAAAAACAGAGTTGAAAGTAACAGCGTTATAATCAATTCTTGGGAAAGTATTACTTGGATTATCCGCTGTCCAAGCATCTAAATAACTTTCTTCTAATTTATTTGTACTTGAACGTTCGTGATTCCATAAACGGGCATAGTTGGCATTGAAAAGATCGCGACCTTGAACACCTTGGAAAAGCATATTTAAATTGAAAGATTTATAGGCAAAATTCATGTTTAAGCCATAGATAAAATCAGGGTTAGGATCTCCGATAATTGTTTTATCATATCCATCGATATTTCCATCGGGTAAACCATTTGCGCCACTAATATCTTTAAATTTAATATTTCCTTCGGCCAATTGAAGACCATAAAATGTTGGAGCACTTGCCGCATCAGCAGCATCTTGTAGAATACCATCTGTTTGGTATCCCCAGAAAGCACCAACAGCTTCGCCTTCCATAAAAACATTAACAGGAGCTTTAATCTCATCATTCCCGCCAAGCTTATCGCCTAAGTAGAATACACGTCCTAAATCATCTGCAGTTCTACCAATTTCCATAATTTTATTTCTATTGAAGGCAATATTTCCTCCAATTGAAAAAGAGAATTTATCCTTAAAAACTAAATAATCAAATGAGAATTCCGCTCCTTTATTTTCTACCAATCCTAAATTCACCCACATTGAAGAATATCCTGATGATCCAGGTAAAGCAAGGTTTTGTAATTGATCTTTAGTAGTTTTATAATAGGCATCAAAGGTCATTGTTAGCTTCCCTTTCCACATTTCTAAATCAAGTCCTAGATTGCTTTGTTGTGATGTCTCCCAAGTCAAATCAGGGTTACCCATTGTACTTGGTCTTAAAGTAGTAATGGTGTTTCCATTATCATCCGATCCAAGAACATAATTAATCCTATTTATGGTGGCATAAGCAGGTGAGCTACTGCTACCCACTTGACCCCAACCTAAACGGAATTTTAAACTTGAGATTGATTTGAATTTACGCATAAATTCTTCTTCAGTCAATCGATACGCTATAGCTGTTGAAGGAAAGAATCCCCATTGATTTCCAGGGGCAAACTTACTTGAGCCATCGGCTCTACCGGTAACTGTTGCCGAAATTTTATTCTTGAATGAATAGTTTATACGGAATAAACTTGAAGCATAACTAGTAGGTGTTTTTTTGGTGAATGTGATGACTTGTGTAGCACCCCCATGCATTGCATCATAACCACTAAAATCGTCGACAAAACCCAAAGCTTCATACTTATTATACTTCATCAGTTTTTCATCGTAAGTAAAACCAAGAGTCGCATTGAAGCGGTGCTTTTTTATACGATGTTTAAAAAAGAAAAGGTGATCGGTTACATAGTGTAAGTTGTCCCAATCAAATGATTGTGCATATCCATCGGAGCGTTCTCCTTTATACAGTTCACGTCCCCAATATCTATTTCTTTCTTTGGCTCTATAGTCTAATCCAACTCTAGCAGTATATTTCAACCAATCGGTAATTTCAAAATCTAAAGAGAATTTAGCAACAAAAGTTTTCTCATTGGTTTTATCTAAATAACCATCACGCCAAGCATAAGGATTATTAATATCCATCATCTCAACATCAAAATTACCTTCGGTGTCAAAAAAGTCGTTTAATATAGGTTTTGTATTTAAGATAGAACCGATCATTGATTTATCGCCTCCATAAAAGTCTGTTCCAACAGTAAGATTATTCTCTACTAAGGAACCTGATATATTGGAGTTAAGTTTAATTCTATTGCTTATTTTATGGGTGATATTTGATCTAAAATCGTATTTTTTAAATCCTGTTGATGTAATAATACCATCAGAACTATTATAACCAAAAGAAACGTAATATTTGGAGCCATTTTGGCCACCAGAAATAGCTAAACGATGTTTTTTTGAAATGGCCGTTTGCATCATTTCCTTTTGCCAATCGATAGATGAAATACTATCAAAATTAGTATATACTTCGGCTTCATCAGCAATGGCAGCTAGGTCATTTCTATAATGAGCATAGGTTTCGCCATCCATCACCGCTAATTTTTTAGTTGGATTTGCATAAGATGCACTGGTATTATATTCTATTTTAAAACCATTTTCTTCGCCAGATTTGGTGGTGATTAATACAACTCCATTGGCTCCACGCGATCCATAAATAGCAGTGGCAGAAGCATCCTTTAATATTTCAATACTTTCAATATCTTCTGGCGATAAAAATGCCATCGGGTTAGTTTCTGTTAAATCCTCATCGCTAATATCTCCAGAAGTACCGTCAATAATATTTCCATCAATAACATACAAAGGCTGAGAGCTGGCAGACATAGAGCCTACTCCTCTAATATTAATACTAACAGAACCTCCCGGAACACCAGAATTGGTTTTAACATTTACACCTGCAGCACGCCCTTGAAGAAAATCGTTTACGGCAGTAGATCCTGAACTTTCTGCATTTTTTACTTTAACAGATGTAACACTTCCTGTTAAGTCACTCTTCCTTACTGAACCATAGCCAATAACTACATATTCATCAAGAGAAACTTGATTTGCACATAATTCTATTATATATGCATTTTTTTCTGTTACAATAGCTTCTTGATCTGTCATTCCAATAAAGGAAAACACTATGGTTTGTCCAACTTCAACATCTAAAAGAAAATTTCCATTTGTATCAGTGGCTGTACCAGTGGTAGTCCCTTTAATAAAAACGGAAACCCCAACCAATGGACTCGCATCTTCACAATCGGTGACAGTACCAATAATTGATTTGCTTTGTGAAAATCCATAAACGGATAATAGTGTTAAAACGAAGATTAATAAACTTTTTCTCATACGATTAGTTTTAAAATAATATTATTGCTTAATCTGGTATCAAATATACCCATTGAATGGCTATTATAGGGTTTGATTTCAGTTCGATTAGGTTTAAAATACATTCTCAACATTAAATTAGTGAGTAATAAACTCTAAATCAGTTCAAAAAACTGAAATCCAAAATTATTAATCCTTTACTGCTCTTTCTTTATTACAATCCTATAATTTCCTTTGATGCCTAAACTATATGGACCCGGTTTTAAAGCTTGAGTTTTAATCTTAATATTTTCATCCTTAGAAATTTGGACTAGTGCGCTAATATCTTGCCCAAATAAGTTAAAAATAGTTATGTCGGATGTATTTAGTTGACTTGACTGAATAATAATAAAGGAGTCAAAAGGGTTTGGATAAACCTTATAATCAAATTGGTCATTCGGATTATCGATTCCTTGAAAAACCATATACTCTACTGCTCCAATATCTGGAAATGCATCTCTAGCATTATTAAAATAATCGACACTTGGTGCTGCGCTTATAATAGCGGCATCTAAGGCTGGTGAACTGGATTCCAAACGAAAATCAAAATCATCAACATCGATAAACATTGGATCTGCATTTATCGCATCCACCTGAATTCCTACAACATCAGGATCCGTATTTCCAAAAGAAATATTGGATTTCACTTTTACATTCAAAGTGTTTGCAACCGAGATGGCGTAACCTGATAAAACTGGATCGGTAACTACAATATTGTTTTTAAACCGAATATCATTGCCTCCTTGCGTACTCATTCCAATATTATTTCCACTTTCAGAAAGCGAATTATAATAGCAAGTATTATTATAAAAATCCATTCTTTCGCCCGAATTATTATGAATTCCGGCAAAACCATTTTTATAGGCAATATTATTTACTACTAAAAACCGACCATGAATCCAACCATTTTCCGTTGAGTTTTTTTGTAAGGAAATCCCTTTCCCTTCATCAATATGAGGCGTAATGAAGGTTTTAGAAGGAGCCCAGGAATAAATTTCGTTATAATTATGGTGTACTTTATTTTGTGCAATGGTAATCTTATAGCCTTCATTTTCATCTATACTCAAACTTTCGCTTACAACAAGAGCATGTGTTCCAGAATATGATTTTCGAGAACAATTATGCACTTCGTTACCAATAATATTAATATAATCGCCACTGGCAACACGTAATCCACCACCAGGTGTATGATGAACCAAATTATTTATCAGATTGATATGATGAGATTTGCTAACATATATGCCTTTTGTATCTGTGTAATTTGGTCGAGATATGTTATATAAAACAGGTAAAGTCATAGCAGCCACCTCATCGGCTGTGCTGCCTGCGGGAACACGGTATTTGATGTTACCATCAGCATCCTTATAGATAAATTGATTGTCGCGAGCAGTTTGCATGGAAATGTTTTCCACTTCGCCGTAGACTTCAAAACCTTCTATTTGAATGTAGGAGGAGTTTCTCAAACGAAACATACATAAACCATCTCCTTTGAGGATTACTTTTGCATCTTGATAAGGCTTGATATAGATGTACGCATTCTCTTCGCCATGCAGATTATTTATTTTTACTGTGCTTTCGGTATTCCAAATATCACCCGAACCAAATCCTGTATTAAAATATTCTCCCGCTAAAACTTGAATAGTATCTCCCTGTTGCACAAATTCTGCCGCATAAGTAATGCTTGCAAATGGTGAGGCAACTGTTCTTCCATTTGAAGAACTATCAGTTCCTGTAGGAGAGACAAACCAATTTTGTTGCGCATCTAATTGAAAATAAGCAAGAAATAAAACAAGAAATAAAATGCGGTGGAAAAAATACATCTATGCTTAGTCTTTTTGTATCATTTGTTCTACTTTCTCCAAAATTGCATCCGTAGTTTGCTTGGATTCAAAATCAACCAAATACCATTCTTCAACAAAGGAACTTGACTCCCCCGCCTCTATCCACTCCCACGGCCCCATCGGTTCAATTTCTACAATCTGATCTTCAGAAAACCAAACTGACATCGTGCAAGCAGTCATCTCCGCATAGACTTTATCTGGAAAAACCTCAAACTTTTTTACAAATAGTTGATTATCGGTAGACAAATAGGCCATCCATCCTTCCTCTCCGTCCATTACGTATTTTTTATAAGCCGATTCTTTGTTCAACACAAAAACATTCTTTTCTACTTTTAAATTGGCTTCATCCTCTGGATCAAAGAAAATTTCTTTTTGATCGCCATATGCCAGGTATTTCTTCGGAAAACGACTTGATGCGTTTAAAGGGACAAAAGTGGCTCCTCCACCTTTCACAAAGGTTCTTCCCCAAAAGCAATAACGTTTGGTTTCATTGCTTTTGTTAAGGATAGTTTGGGTTATTTTTAGTTTGGAGCTTTCTGGATCCAATTCAAAATCGCGAATGAGCTGAACACCTGTTGCTTTATCAATTTGACTAATTAATCGTGCAGCATAGTTTCCAGTGATTTCACTTGTCCACATTCCCCACCATAAATTATCGTGTTTGGGAATTACTCGGGTTGGACCAAAATCGAAACGCCCGGCTGATGGACCTTTGTACATTCCTTTGGGTTTCTCGGTAAGCCCATTTTGCGCAGAATCGACATAAAGAATATTAAGTCCGTTCAATTCGTATTTTAAAACTCTTCCACCAAGTGAAGGTGTTAAAACAACCCGAACACTTTTATTGCTCAGCTCGATACAATTCTCAAAACCATTTTCAGATAGAATTCGCGATTGAGCATTTACAAAAGTAACACTCAAAAGCAACACAAAGCCAAGCATTTTCCGAATCGATTTCATTGGCTTATTTTTAAATGAGATTATTTACTTGTTTTAAATTCGCCAAAAGTACCGGGCAAATCATTCAAATGGCTGATCAGCTCTCCTTGAAGTTGTTTTGTAATTTTTTCGTAGCCAGGCTTTCCAAACAAATTATTTTGTTCTGTGGGATCTTTTGTTAAATCGTATAATTGATTCTTTTCCGTATAGCTTTTATACCTTAGTGTAGCTTTGTATTCCGCATCACCACCACCAGGAATTAATTGCACGTGACCATAAGCTTTAGTTGGATCTGTATTATTTGGTTTCTTACCGCGTAATGCCAGCAAATGATTCCAATCGTCGAGCAATTCTTTTCTTTCTTCTAAAGTGTAATTTTCAACTTTTTCAGGATAACGCAAAGCGATATATTTAAAATTATCTTTCAAAACACCTCTGCTATATCCCATTTCAAAATAGAGCGAAGAATGAATTTCGGTTGTATCACCTTCAAGCAATTTTTTAAAACTCTTGCCATCAAAAGCTTTTTTATCAACCTCGGCACCAGCCAATTCAAGCAATGTTGGAGCAAAATCAATATTAGAGACTTTAGTATTTGTTTGGTTGCCTACCGGAAATCCACCTTTTTTCCAAAAGATAGAAGGAGAAACCACACCATCTTGATAAACTGTTCCTTTTGCATCTTGCCCGTGATCACTAAAAAATACGATGATGGTATTATCTAGCTGACCATTTTCTTCTAATTTATCGATGAGGGCACCCAAAACATCATCTAGCCAAAGCATATTGGCTTTTTGATTTGGAATCTTGTTATTTTTGACTAATCCAGCCTCCTTTAATCGCTGAGGAATAGTTTCTTTTGCTGGCAAAACATTTGGTGCTTTTTTCAGCGTTCCATAAGGAATTATTCTTCTATCTGCATTCCAAGCTCGTTTTGCTTCCTCAGGACCATGCGGAACTGTAGTCGCAAAATAAAGGAAGAAAGTAGAATCTTTAGCCTTTTCTAGAAAATTCAAAGCGTGTTCAGCCGACCAATCCATATTATGAGAAGCCAAGGATAGCGGTCCATTATAATCCGGATTATCATACCATAAGCCGTCTGCAAAATCAAATCCTGCATCTAAATAGGCTTGTTTTAGTTTTTGGTTATTCCTCTCTAATTCTCTTATCACTTTTCGTTGAGCTGTATCAGCAGTCAGAGGAACTCTTTTCCAACCTGGGACATTAATCACGTGATTTTTCCCAGAAGCACCAGTATAATAGCCTTCTTCATTTAAAAATTCAACTAAATTCTGCTGGCCTTTTACAATTTTCGTATTCCATTCAACTACAGACTGTCCATCGTTTTCTTTCATTCGTGCATTGAATGCAGAATTGACCGCTCTACCCGCATAGGTTCCAGTTAAACAGCTATATCTGCTTGGTGAACTCACCGTCGAACTTACGTATTGACCATTCATCAAAACACCTTCAGCAGCTAATCGATCTATATTTGGAGTCAGATTCCTTCCTTCACCTTGAGGCAAACAATTGAACTGATCGTAGGTCATATCATCTGCAATAAAAAAAATAATATTTGGTTTTTTAGGTTGATTTTCTGGTAAATCAGCACTAGCAAAACCAGATAAACCAAGTAAAGGAATAGCTAAAAAAACGCTTTGTATAGGTTGTAATTTGGCGAGTTTCATATTTAATCTCTATTTTCTATTTAATCTCTCATTTTCAATTTGAATTGCAGCAACCATAAAGGCCAAAGGAGCGCTCCAATTGATTGCAATTTCGTTGGTAGAATAACTGCACTCTTTATCCAAATAGCGGATTGCTGCTTCTTTGTATTTATAGGCTTGCATTCCACAATCTTCGCCTGATTTATCATTTGGTCCACCAACAATATAACCAGGAATTGGACCAGGAATATCATCACTGTCCGATCGCCTATCGTGGATATGCATTGGACTCTTACTGCCAAAACCAGTTACATAGCAAATATTTAATGGATTTAATCCATTGATATAATGCAACACAGCTTCAGAAGCTTGCAAATATTTTATTTGTCCAGTTATTTTATAGGCCATAAGTAAAAGCATTCCTTCGTTCAGTCCGTGACCATTGCTCCCCCATTCAAATTTTGAAAGAGAAACTTTATACGCCGCATTCTCATAACGATCGTATAATGAATCAGCTTCGGTCATAAAGCCTTTGAAAATAGTTAATCGTTTAATTTTATCAGAAGTGTAATCAGAGTTCAACAAAAGATCATAAACACCTAAAGTTCCAGTTTTTGGCCAGGAAGGAACATTGTAAATAAATACTTGATCTAAATTGGATTGGATATATTTATCATCATTTGTAGCCAAAAACAATTCTATTGAAGCCCAGGCAAATTCATCGGCGAGTCTAACATCACCATATTCGCCCGTGTTAATGTCTTTTGGCTGTTTGTAATATACCTTTGGGTGATTCTCTGCCCAGGCAAAAGCATTTTTCGCAACGATCAAGCAAGAATCTGCAAAACCATTCAATTCTTTATTCCAAGGTTTTAATACTCGAGAAGCCTTGGCGCAAACACTTGCCAAATTTAAAGCCGCAGGAGTAGATTTTTGCACCACATATCTTGGAGTAACTGCTAAATGTGGCATTATATGAGCTGAGAAGTTTTTATCTGTAAGTTTATGATAAACACCGCCATCGTATGGATCTTGCATACTTATCATCCACTTTAAGTTATACAGTATCTCATCAATAATATCTGGTATCTCATTTTTATTCTCAGGAATATTTAAAGCATATTCTTTAACATAATCAGGGTATAAATCCACCAAATGAAGCAGTGTAAAAGTCGTTATCCCAGAATTCACAATGTATTTATTATAATCGCCCGCATCATACCAGCCACCGGGAGATGATAGTATTGTTCCTTTGGGACGTGTTTTGCTAGCCGCAGATTTGTGAACGATTACTTTATCGTCGGGATGACCTGCAGGCCTTGCATATTTTCCAGCATATTTTTCCTCAATTGATGTTGACACTCTAGCAAAATAAAAAGCCTCCCAACCTGCTTTAGCAAGCGATTGGTAAACCTTGTTATTAATTTCAAAATTGAAAGATTTTTTTGTGTCTGAATTGGTTGTTGTAATGTAATAAGTTCCTTCTTTTCGAAAGCTTGAAAAATCAGCTATTGCAACAACTTCATTGGCGTATTTCCATTTCTTGGGTTTGCTCAACGTAGACTGAAAAACCACTTTTCCAGTTGTTGCATCATGCAATTGAAATTCGCCTTTTATTTCCCCCGGCACTAGGGCTATTTTTTGCGATTGAGGGAAATAGCCCAATTGATCAACCTTAATGGAATTGCTTTTTTCTTGTGCGAAAACCAAGTTAGTTAGAACGATGAATAGTATAGTAATTAATCTTTTCATAGACTGTTTTAAAACACATTGTAAATATCTTACTCAAATTCTAAACCGGGGTAAAATTTACGTTCGTCTTGGTTAGCTTTGCGTTCTGAATGGTTTTTTTGGCTTTTTTCCTTGAAGATACAAAGTCTACAGCCCATCAACCCATCAAAACCTCTACCTGATTTTCCTTCTCAAGCAGTTCAAAGGAGATTAGATTTCCACTCAACTTTTTCCCGTTTAAAATAATTGAATGCACTCCTTTTTGAACTTTATCAGGATTATTAAATAGAATGTTTAAACGCTTTCCTCTAAAAACTCGCTGAACGGAAAACGAATCCCAAGTCTCTGGAATACACGGATCAATTCGCAAACCATCATAGTCTGGCTGAATGCCCAAAATGGATTGTGCGGCGGAGAAATATGCCCAGGTTGCTGTTCCGCTCAACCAGGGGTTTCGTGAAGAACCAAAACGAGAATTGTATTTACTATTGGTTGTTTGCGCATACACATAAGGTTCCGTTTCTCTAATTTCTGCTTTTGCATTATAAGCTGCAGGTAAATAAGATTTAAAATAGCTAAAAGCCCTGTTTCCATTTCCAAGGAGAGCTTCGGCCATCACGGCCCAACCTTGAGTATGCTGAAAAATAGAAGCATTCTCTTTCATTCCTTTATTGAAAAGAGGAGCTTTTACAACCGAATGTTCTGTTTTTTCGTAAGGTGGATCCATCAGCATTATACCATAGTCTGTTGCTAGGTTTTCAGCTACTGTTTCCATAATAATGCTAGAACGATCTTTATTTGCATGGCCACTCAAAACGGCCCAAGTTTGCGGATTTAAATACAAGCTACCTTCTTCATTTTCTTTGGAACCAAACTTTAAACCATCGTAGCGATAAGCACGAATGTATCGATCTTCTTCCCAAGCATATTTCTCTATGGATTCATCTACTCTTTGCAAATGCTCCTGCCCCCATTTAATTTCATCAACTTTATGTAGCAAATTACAAATAGAAATATATTCTTTTAATGCAAAGCGCAATTGTAAGGATACAAAAACCGATTCACCTTTCTGCCCGAGAACCAAACAGTCGTTCCAATCAGCGGCTAAACCACAAGGAAGCGTATGCAATCCCGTTCTGTCCAAATTAAAAAGGATTGCTCTTTTCAAGTGATCGAGCACACTTCCTTCACCTGAATCGGAATAAGGAATTATTTTTTCGTAAAAATCGATAAGACCAGTTTCTTTTACATAGGCTGGAACCGTATTAAAAAGCCAAAGCGAATCATCAGAGCGATATTCATTTTCGGAGGGCGTTTTTTCAAATCCCGGTTTATGAGCAAAGGGTTTTACAAGTGGCATCGCACCGCCTGTGGCAGATTGTCCAGAGAGCATCAACTCCAATCGTTTTCCAGCTTCTTCCGGAATAGTATGCAACACACCTAACATATCCTGAATCGTATCTCGATAACCCAATCCATCACGTTCTCCGCTATAAACAAGACTTGCCGCTCTTGACCAAGCATAGGTAATCAGATTATTAAACGGATTCCACATATTGAACATACTGTTGAAATCCGCATCTGGAGTTTGGGCAGTAAACCCTTCTATTCGCGAGTGCCAGTATTCTTTCAATTGCGTAAGTTCAAATTCTACATTTTTAGCATCTTGGTATTTCTCAATGACTTTTTGTCCTTCTACATCTGCTTTGCCAATACCCATTATTACCGTAAACTGTTTTGTTTCTCCAGCTTCCAAATCAATATTTACTTGCAAACTTCCACAGCCGTTATCACCTTCGGTTAAAGAATTGGAACAGGCTCCATTTTCAACGGCTAAAGGATTATGATACGCACGATAAGGACCAATAAACTTTTCGCGATCAGAATCAAATCCGCTTACTTCTGCTCCTGCAATTCCAATGAATGTGCTCCTTCCTTGATCTTTATCTTGGAAACTTTCTTGTGGTGGAATAAATAAATTGGAACCATGGTTTATGGCATTTTTATGAAAAGATGTTTTAACGATGTACTGGGTGTATTGTAAATTATTCTGATCGTCGAAAGCATTCCAATTATTGGCAAATTCTACATAAGTAAATGCTTTTAATGAACGCTTTTTAGAGCCAGAGTTCGTGATTTTAAAATGCCACAGTTCATAATCGGCATCTAAAGGAACAAAGAAAAGCGTTTCCGTTTTTATATGTGAATAATCCGAATCTATTTGGGTATAAGCTGAACCGTGTCTACATTCGGATTTATAATCTTTTAAATCTTTTCCAACAGGTTGCCAAGAGGCCGACCAGAAATCTTTATTCTCTGTATCGTGTAAATAAATATACCTTCCGGGTTGATCCATCGGAATGGCATTGAAACGCAGTCGGGTAAACCGTCCTTGTGCCGAAGATTGATAAAAGCTATAACCGCCAGCATTATTGGTAATAATTGTTCCATAGCGTGTTGAGCCTAAATAATTACTCCAAGACCGAGGTGTTGCTGGATTGGTAATTACGTATTCTTTATTTTTATCGTCGAAATATCCAAACTGCATTTTTATCTGTTAAATTAAGAATTATTTTGACTTGAGCGTGCTGCTAATTCAATTTGAATTTTAGCGATAAATTTATCATCCAAAGCGTAAAATACAATAAGTACTGCACATATTAAACTACCAACAGATGGAATAAGGCTTACCAAAGCTTTTATTCCTGTTAAAGATTCTGGAGTTTGCTGAATATTGGCTTCGTAACCAAAATAACCCAATAAAGCCATGGTGATGACACCCGCCAATGACCAACCAAATTTCTGTGCCATTGTTGATGCGGAGAAAATTAGGCCAGTAGCTCTTCTTCCTGTTTTCCATTCGGAATAATCTGCAATATCGGCATACATTGCCCAAACCAAAGCTGATGTTGGACCCATAAATAAACTAGCCAGTACTTGCATTACAAAGATAGCCGTAATTTGAGTTTTATCTAACAGAAAAAATGCGCTGGTAAATAAAGTTGAAAGAATCATCAAGATCAAATAGGCTTTTTTCTTGCCAACCCAATCGGAGAATTTCTTTACAAAAGATAAACCTAATATTCCGGCAATAGTTCCGATAACCATAAAGGAAGAAGCTAAATCGTAGCTGTAATCATTTCCAAATAGACTAAATTCAAAGTATTTAACATCTACATAATACTTAAAATAATAGGCAATGGCTCCATTTCTGATGGAAACATAGAAAATTGTAAATATACCTGCCAACAATAGAATAATCCAAGGTTTATTGCTGATCAAATCTTTCAAATCATTTTTAATCGTATTGTTCCCCTGCTTTTTAGGTAGAACTCGCTCCTTGGTTGTAAAGAAAGTAAGGAAAAACAAAATAACAGCTAGAATAGCATACAAAGTGATGGTGTATTTATATCCGAGGGCATCGTCTCCTTTCCCAAAATACTCAACAAAAGAATTATTAAAAGCGGTAACAAATAAACCGGACCCAAAAGCCAAAATAAAGCGATACGATGAAATGCTTGTTCGTTCTTGCGAATCGGACGAAATAACACCCATCAATGCTGAATAAGGAATATTGATAGCCGTATACAAAATCATCATCAGATTATAAGTGATAAAAGCATAAACAATCTTGCCATTTAAACTCAAATCAGGACTGGTAAAGCTCAAAACGCCTACAACGGCGAAAGGAATAGCTAAAAAAGCAATATAAGGGCGAAATTTTCCCCATCGCGATTTAGTTCTATCAGCAATCATTCCCATTATGGGGTCGGTAACTCCATCTAAAATCCGCGACAAACCAAATAAAAGAGCCGCAATTCCAACCGGTAAACCAAAAACATCGGTATAAAAAATGGGCAAAAAGAACATAAATGTCTGCCAGAATAAGTTGGAGGCAAAATCGCCTGAAGCATAACCGAGCTTTTCGCCAATTGAAATTTTATTTTTATCCATAATGCTAGTTTTTATTCTTTGTTGAAATTAGATGAATACTTCTTAATCTCATCAATTCGTAATTGTTCATATGCTCAGCTTTTACCCCTATATAAAACTCTCCTGGCTTGAGTGTGACTCTTCCTAAATACTGTCTGTCCATATTTTTCAAACCAACTACCTGACCCATTAGTTCACTACCACCCAGTGTGATTTTAAATGTATTTCCATCCGATTCTTTTAAGGCATCGTAAGAAACAAATACATCGTAAGTTGTTTCATTGAGCAAACGAACGGACCATTGAACAGATTGTTCCATATCTTTCCAATTGAGTACACTGTTGCTTTTGTGATTTCCCTTTCCAAAGCGCAAATGTTTTCCAATCAAGTCACCATCAAAAACATGCAATACATCTTCTTCAATATTTGGTGATAAAAGACGTACATTATCCGTTTCAAGAGTCTCACAAGCAAGAGCGATCACAGTATTTCCTAATTCCTGAGGTTTTTGGGGCAAGTGAATAAGAATATCTTTTTCATTGATTCGACTCACCTTAATTTCTTGATTAGGATGCGTCAGCATTCTCGCTTTTATAACATCTGATTTAATTCCACCAACATATAATTCGCCATTCTTTGGCCAGTTGAAAACGTGAAGATAAAGTGTGTTGTTTTTCTGTGTTGAAGGGCCAAAACCCTGAATAGGAAGTGTTGTGGCAATTGTTCCCTGAATAGATTCTCTATTTCGGCTCATCCATCTACCAATATCTTTAAAAATACCCAAATCCACTTCATCTATTTTTCCATCACCCCTAGGCCCACAGTTAAGCAATACATTTCCTCCTTTTGCACTGGCATTGGCTAGCAATTGAATATAAAACGAGCCCGTTCCATGCGTATGGCTTAGTTGATGAAAACCATAGGATTCACTTGTTGACGGGATGGCTTCCCAATCGCCTGATTCCGGGGGAAAAGAGAAAGGCTTGTCGGAAGTAGATTTATAGGTGCATCTATCATAACTTGGTTCTCCTCTGCTATTGATAATCAATTCAGGTTTCAAAGAAAAAGCGGTATCTACACAAAGTCTATTGAGTTCAGCTGGCCCCCAAAAAGCAGTATCGAACCAAAAAATATCTGGATCATATTCAGTAATCAATTCGATAATTTGAGGAATCGCTTTTTCATCATAATACTTCTTAATGGTATTAAAATAGTCTGGATTCTCCTTTTTCCACTTACGACTTGCTGGATTATTTGGATAGTCCCAAGTATTCCGCACACCATTGGGATGTCCCCAATCTTGTGCGTGAGAATAATAAAAGCCAAATAAAATGCCTTGTCGTTTACAAGCGTCTCGCAATTCGCGTAAAGGATCTTTCCCGTAGGGAGTTGCATCAACTACATTATAATCTGAAACTTTCGAATCGTACATTGCAAAACCATCGTGATGTTTGGCAGTAATCACAATATAACCCATTCCTGTCTCTTTTATAGTTTTAACCCATTCGTCAGCATTAAAACCTTGCGGATTAAATTTAGAAGCTACCTGTTCTTTATATTCTTCGACAGGAATTCTAAACTGAGCCATCAAGTGCTCAGAATAATGCCACGGACTTGTTACTCCATTATATTCCCCTGCAAAAGTAGAATATACACCCCAGTGCATAAACATTCCAAATCGGGCATTTCGCCATTTTTCTATTGGTGTTTGTTCCGTTTTATCTTCTTCCTGTTTAGTTTTATTCTCTCCAACTTTAAAAGAAGAAAGTGTAAACACCAGCAATAAAACCCAAATAATCGGTTGTTTTTTCATCTAGAGAATTTAATTTCTTTAACCCAATAATACTTCTACCTGATTTACACTTCCTTTTTCTAAAACTGGAATAATGTTCCCTTTAACAGCCTTGCCATTCACAAGTATTTTTTGAACACCTTTGCTCTGATGCTTAGGATTTTGAATCTTGATTTCATAACTTGCTCCTCTATATTTCCTAGAAACTGTAAATCCGTCCCAAGCTTTTGGAATACAAGGATCTATTTCTAATCCATCGTAAGAAGGGCGGATACCAAGGATAAATTGAGTAATGGCATAATAGTTCCAAGCTGCTGTTCCTGTAAGCCAAGAATTTTTGGCTTCACCAGGTTTCCAAGCATCTTTTCCAGCAATCATTTGAGAATATACATAAGGTTCTGTTTTATGCAAATCGCTAATTTCTTCGAGATAAGCAGGAGCAATTCGCTGATAATAATCAAAGGCTCTATCACCATTTCCAACCATAGTCTCAGCTATCATTATCCAGGGATTATTATGACAGAAAATCCCTGCGTTTTCTTTATAACCTTCTGGATATGTTGAAATCTCACCCATCTCGATATAGTATTTAGTAAATGCTGGATTGTTCAACACGATACCATATTCACAAGCTAAATGTTTATTCACAGCTTCGAGGGCTTGCTTGGCTCTTCCATCTTCAAGGCCAACACCCGACATAATGCAAAATCCTTGAGATTCGATGAAAATTTTACCTTCTTCGTTTTCATCGCTACCAATTTTGTTTCCAAAATGATTGTATGCGCGTAAAAACCATTCACCATCCCAGCCGTGTTTATTTACGGCCTGAATCATATTTTCGATATGTACTTTAGCCTGCAACGCCTCTTCCGTTTTCCCGAGCTTGTTACAAAGGTTTAGATATTCATTTCCATATAAAACAAACAAACCGGCAATCATTAAAGATTCGGCTTTGCCACCTTCTTTATTTTCAGTAGTTTGAAAAGGTTCGTCGGGATTGTTGCTGAAACAGTTGAGATTTAAGCAATCGTTCCAATCGGCTCTTCCAATTAACGGCAATTGATGTTCTCCGAGATTATTTACAACGTGATAAAAAGAACGATTTAAATGTTCAAACAAAGATTTTGCTCTACTTTCATCATTATCAAAAGGGACTTGCTCATCAAGTATTCCCCAATCGCCAGTTTCTTTGATATAGGTACTTACGGAGAGGATTAACCACAATGGATCATCGTTGAAATTTCCTCCCACCTCATTATTTCCTCTTTTAGTTAGCGGTTGATACTGATGATATGCACCACCATCTTCGAATTGTGTACTTGCAATATCAATAATTCTTTGTCGCGCACGCTCTGGCGCCATATGTACAAAGCCTATCAAATCTTGGTTAGAATCGCGGAAACCCATACCTCGACCAATGCCGGATTCAAAATAAGAGGCACTTCTGGAGAAATTAAAAGTGATCATACATTGATAAGGATTCCAAATATTTACCATTCTATCTAGCTTCTCATCATGGCTGTTTAGTGCATACACATTCAGGTTATTCTCCCAATATTCTTTGAGTTCAAGAAGCGCTCTATCAACATCGGCAGTGGTGCTAAATTGTTCTATTAATTTTTTGGCTTTGGTTTTATTGATGATTTGGTTTTCGATAAATTTTTCTTCTTGCTTGTTTTCGATATAACCCAAAACAAAAACCAAGTCTTTGGTTTCACCAGCTTGCAATTCAATTTCTAAACAATGAGAAGCTATTGGCGACCAACCATGAGCCACAGAGTTTTTAGAATTCCCTTCCATTACTACTTCCGGAGCTTCAAAACCATTGTATAAACCAATAAACGAATCTCTGTCGGTATCAAAACCTTGCATTTTTTCATTTACAGAATAAAAAGCAAAGTGATTTCTCCTTTCGCGATATTCTGTTTTATGATAAATTGTGGAGTCTTCAACTTCAACTTGTCCAGTTGAGAAATTACGTTGAAAATTGGTCATATCGTCCATCGCATTCCATAAAGCCCATTCAACAAAAGAGAATATCTTGAACTTTTTCGCTTTAGTATCCGTATTCGTAAGGCTTACCTTTTGAATCTCGGCTTGCGTTTCCAGCGGAACCAAAAATGTAGTTTCAACCTTTAGCTTATTACGCATACCAGCAATAGTAGTATAGCCTAAACCATGTCGACAAGAGTAATGTTCCAGCTCCTTCTTCACGGGTTTCCATCCTGGCGACCACACATCTCCCTCATCATTGATATAGAAATATTTTCCACCGTCATCAATAGGTACATTGTTGTATCGGTAGCGTGTAATTCTGCGTAATCGGGCGTCTTTATAAAAGCTATATCCACCCGATGTATTTGAAATCAAGGAGAAAAAATCAGTATCGCCTAAATAGTTAATCCAAGGATATGGAGTTTTAGGGTTCGTGATTACATATTCTTTGTTTTGATCGTCGAAAAAACCAAATTTCATATCTATTTTTTTAATTGCTGTTTTGTTCCAATTTATCCCACCAGGTTTTCTTTAAAATAATCATGGTAACTAGAACTATAGCTGCCGCGATTAATGAAAAAGCGGTTTCTTTTAATACAACATATATGGGTAGTGCGATAAGCGATGTTTGCCAAACAATACCAACAAATACATTGAACATATCTTGCTTAAAATTACGATTTGCTTTAAAACTAGGATCTTCTGCTTGTACAATTTCCAAAACAGGCTTCCAAAAACCCCAAGGTCTAACATTTTTATAAAAGGCTTTAAGGGAATTCATATCGGTAGGTGCCGAAGAAAAAGTACCAACAATTGCTCCAACAATAGAAACCAGTAATAAAACGGGAAAATAATACAATTCGAGTGTTTCTTTAAAGATAAGAGGAAAAATTAAAGCCGGAATCAAACCGGAGAGCATCCCCCAGAAATAACCTTGCCCATTGAATCTCCACCAATACCATTTTAACACATTAGAAGCGACATAAGAACCCCAAAGAGCAGATACGATCCATTGTAGGAGGCTATTTACATTTTCCACATAAAGACCGAGGGTAATACTAAAACCAACGGTTACAATTCCCACCAAATAATTGGTGTTTTTAATTTGCTTTGAGGAAGCCTTAGGTTTTACTTTTAAATAAATGTCGTTTACCACATAGGCTTGAGCTGCGTTTAAGGTACCTGCAAAGGTTGACATAAACGCGGCTAGCAAGCCAGCAAGTAGCAGGCCTAATAAACCAGTTGGGACAAACTGGCTTATAGCAGATGGCAAGATTTGTTCAAAATCAATTGTTCCTCCTACGACTAAGTTGAGTTTATTGTAATACAGAACGGCCAAAACGACAAAGCCCATTATCATTAAATATCTTACAGGGTTTAGAACCAAAGAAACCAAACCACTCATTTTTGCAGCATCTTTTGGGCTTTTAGCCGATAGGATTTTTTGCATATCATAATTTGGGGCTGGACCAGCAGCACTTACTAGAAACCCTTTAAAAAGCATCATCATCATAAACACCGAAAACAAGGTAAAACCATCTTGTTTTATTTTATCGTTTACCTCAGCAATAATACCACTCCAGTCCATATCTAGGGTCCATCCAAACCAAGGCGATTTCCAGCCCTCGGGTACTAATAGTGTAGTATCGCCAAGGGCATTTATAGCAATTACGGCAATAATGATAGAGGATACCGTCATGATTAAATATTGCAAAACATCGGTCCACACAATACTAACCATTCCCCCCAAAATAGCATAAAGTGTTGCAAATAAAGTAAATACAATTCCATAGACATGCGGAATATACTCTGGAGAAATACTGTCGGCTGCAAAACCAAAAGTGGCACTTACGGTTTCCCAGGGTATGAAAATCATCATAAATTTGCCCAAGCCAACAAATCCGTAAGCCAAAAATCCCAGGCTGCTGATCAAGGCATAAATCACTACAATCCGATGTGACAAGATAGCTCCCAAACCCTTTCCAAAGCGTGTCTGTATCCATTCAGCTCCTGTAGTTACATTCGATCGGCGAAGCCAGATAGAAAGAAAAACCATTAAAAAAATCTGATTAAACGTTGGCCAAAGCCAAGGAATCCACATGCTTTTTACGCCATAAACAAAGCCCAGAGTAACGAGCCACATAGTTCCTGAAATATCAAACATTCCAGATGCATTGGATAATCCAAGCATATACCAAGGCAATTTATTTCCGCCTAGCAAATAATCGTTTTTGCTCTTTTGCGCTCTCTTTTTCAGTAAAAAACCAATTGCAACAGTTGTAAGCAAATACGCTAGAATGATTAAAATATCTAATTGTTGAAGCAGCATTGTTTTTACTCTTTTCTTGTAAATGACTATTTGTGACATCAAATAAAAGAAAAATAAAAGTAATTTAGGTTTGATATTCGTTCAGGGGCTTCCTATTAACGTTCAAACATAGCATAGGAATTCTGAACAAATGGCCAATTCAGAGGTAGATCAAATATATGCTCGTATTTTTATACACAACAAAAAATATTAAATACTTGCTATTCAAGTATTTATAGACAACCAAAAAATACTAGGTCAGGCTACTATTTAAACTTAGATTCACAGCAATGTTTAAACTTTTTCCCGCTCCCACAAAAACAGAGATCGTTTCTTTTCGGTAATTTCACGTTTTGGGTTGCCTGATCTTGCATCTTTAAGTGTTCCATAATGCCTGCAGGCGCCCTACGGTTATTAAGTTCGCCAGCCATATAATTCATATGAGGTTTCACATGTCCAAAAAACATTTTATAGGATTCGCAAAGGTAATTGAGGCCTTCTTCTCCATTGGGCGTTTTTTCAAATCGATGCTTGGGGCATTCGCCATGACAAGCAAACAGAAATTCGCATCTTCTACAATAGAATGGTAATTTGTTTTTTTTATCGAGCCCAAACTTAAATTGCTTGGGCGATTTTAACATCTCCCCAAGCGACTGATTTTTGATATTTCCAATAAAATAATCATCGTACACAAAATGATCGCAAGCATACATATCCCCATTGTGCTCAATAACGGTTGCTTGTCCACAAGTTTCAGCAAAAACACACAGGCCCGGAGGAGCTCCAACCCAATTACCTAGAGTAACATCAAAAAGTTGCACATAATAACGGCCAACATCTTTTCGTACCCATTCATCAAAAATCTTGATTAGAAAATTACCATAATCTTTTGGTGTTACTGACCATTCCGTAACTTCTGCTTCGCCTTTATAAGTGGGTTCAACCAATTTTAAAACATTATTCTCATCCAAAGCTCTACGCTCCACAATAGGGATAAACTGCATATACGTGCTGCCAATTTCTTTCAGGAAATTATAAACGCGCAAAGGATGCTGGGCGTTATAGTCGTTTACTACGGAAAGCGTATTAAATTCACATTTATGGCGGTGAAGAATTTCTATTCCTTCCATCACTTTGTGAAAAGAGGGTCTGCCATCGGCATATCTACGATAGCGATCGTGCAAATCTTCAGGGCCATCAATAGAAACACCCACCAAAAAATTATTATCCGCTAAAAACTTTCCCCATTCATCCGTTAACAAAGTTCCATTGGTTTGAAAACTATTCTCAATGGTCTTCCCATTGGTGTATTTTTTTTGTAAATCGAGCGCCTTTTGAAAATAAGGGATGCCAAGCATTGTGGACTCACCACCTTGCCAAGTAAATATAACAGTATCCGCTTTTTGCTCTTGAATATATTGTTTGGTAAAAGCCTCTAGTGTTTCATCTGACATCATAAAATCAGAGGTTTCAGGATAGAGCTTGTCTTTTTCCAAATAGTAGCAATAGGTGCAATTTAGGTTGCATTTTGGGCCAATAGGTTTGGCCATAACACTGAATGCATCGGGGATTTTATTGATGTTTATTGCATCGGTAAAATGGATGGTTTGTTTTTTGCTCATTTAGAAAAATTATATCGGTTTGAGAAAGCAAAGGTATTAATTCCCGAAAAAAAACGACCCAATATATTTTTTCGGATTTTAAAACAGATTAAATCATTCAAATTCTAAAAGTAAAACCTTTTAAATTTGTAGTTTTACGCAATAAATATTTGGGAAAAGATTTATGCGTCAACCTCATTTCTTCTTAATTACTAAATTACTTGTACTAAGACTTTCTCTCTTGTTCCTTATTGTTGTGCCATTTAAGAGCGGCGAAGCAAAGCTGGTTAATCAAGGGGTTTTTAAGCAATTCTCTGTTGAAAGCGGATTAAACAATAGTGTTGTTTATGCTGTTTTTCAAGATCATGATGGTTTTATGTGGTTTGCAACAAAAGATGGGCTGAATAAATTTGACGGCATCAATTTTACAAGCTATTCGCTCACAGACCAACCCTATCAATACGCTCGGGACAATATGGTTTTGAGTCTAATTCAAGGCGAAAATTCACCTCTTTATTGTTCAACTGAATCAGGAAGGATCTATTTCTTCAATAAAGAAAAAGATAAATTTGAACGTGTACAGATAAAGGGCATAAACCCAATAATCAGTGTCGTGTACGATATGCTTTTGCTAGATCCCGATCATCTAGTTGTTTGTTCTGCCAGCGGATTATTTTGTATCGATTTGATAAATAATTCCATCGACTATATCAATAACATCAACTTGATTACACAAGAGGTTTTTAAAGATTCTGAAGGGGTGTTATGGATAGGAACCAATCAGGGAATCTTTTCCGGGACGTATTCTATTGACAACCTTTCTGATAAACAGCCTATTGAACGATTAGCTATTTTAAGAGATGAAGTTATTATGTCTTTTAACGAAGACTCCGAGGGAAGGATCTGGATTGGAACACGCGACAAAGGCTTGTTTGTGTTTGATAAGAAGGAGAACAAACTCTACGATTTGAATTCGGAAATTATCGCAAATCAAACTAGAATTGTTCCAATAAAGGACATTACAATGCATGCAAACAAAGCATACATTGCTCTAGATGGTGAAGGAATCTGTGTTTTTAATCCTCAGCTTAAAATTGTCTCTAAATTAATGCATATTGACGATATTCCTCAATCCTTAAGCAACAAAGGGGTCTATGATATATTCTTCGATCGAGATCAGACAATGTGGATTGCTACATATGGCGGGGGAGTGAATGTATACAGCTCCAGCACCAACCGCTTTTACAAAATCAATCATGAACCCTACAACGAAAACAGTTTAAAAAACAATACGGCTCGTGCTTTTTTGGAAACAAAAAATGGGAATTTATGGTTTGGTACTAAAAAAGGGATTAGTATTTATAACCGAAAAAAAGACAAATGGGAGCATATTTTACAAAGCCAAAACAAGAATGAAGATATTATTGTTCTTACCCTTTGTCAATCAAAAGATGGCAGTGTATGGGCTGGCACTTATAATAAAGGTCTTTTTAAAATAAACCCTCTTAACCTGACTTACGAAAAAGTTGCAAAAACTAACAATGCGGGCAAAGCAGTTGGATCAGATTATATCTATTCGATTATTGAAGATAAAAAAGGCCAGATATGGGCTGGTGGAATAATTGGCAACTTAATTGTTTACAATACGCAAACCAAGAAAAGCAGGGAGATTCCTCTGACTAATGTAAAAGCGATAAAACAATCGAGCTGGGGGACTATTTATGTAGGAACAACAGAAGGTTTATATATTATTGATGAGGAGACCTACGAAGTAGATCGGCCTAGACCGTACAGCATTTTGTTGAATCAAAATCGAATTTTTAGCATTTTTGAAGGGACGGATTCCAATAAAAAACAACTTTGGCTAGGCACTGAGGGTGGAGGAATGATTTTTTGGGATATAGATAAAAAAGCAATGCAAGTCTATTCTACAGAAGACGGATTACCTTCAAATTTTATTTATGGTATTGAAACAGACCAAAACAATCATCTATGGATTAGCACTACTAAAGGATTGTCGCATTTTAATCCTCTTAATAATGAGTTCAAAAATTATGACAAATCTGATGGTTTAAGCGATCAGGAGTTTAATTTCGGCCCCCACGGGAAAACCAGTAACGGCGAAATATTTTTTGGTGGGCAAAACGGGTTTACTTTTTTTAATCCCGACAGTTTAAGCATTGATTATAGCATACCTAGATTAGCGTTTAACTCTTTTAAACTTTTTGGTAAAGAACAACTCATTGATTCTGAAAATGCGGTCTTATCTAATCATATCAACACTACAAACCAAATAGAGTTAAAGCACAATCAAAATTCGATAACTTTTGGTTTTTCGGCAATCAATTTTGTCAATCCAAACAAAATAAAATATAGCTGGAAACTCGAAGGATTTGATCAAAACTGGAGTGTCCCAACCAACAAAAGAGAAGCTATTTATACCAATCTAATTCCTGACACATATACATTTAAAGTAAAAGCCTCCAATCAGGATGAAATTTGGGGAGATAATATCCGACAGGTTCAAATAAATATCGATCCGCCCATAACCCAAACTGTTTGGGCTTATCTTATTTATGTTGTAATTCTCTCAAGTATTCTCTATTTTGTAATCAACTTTTTCCGAATTCGTATAAAGGAAAAAAATGCATTAGCAAAAACACGCTTCTTTGTCAATATTGCACACGATTTAAGGACTCCATTAACCCTTATTAAGGCACCGCTTGAAAACCTAAGTCATTCAAGCTTTATGGATAAAACCGATCTAAAAAGTTTAATGATAGCGACAAAAAACGTCAATCGATTAAACCGTTTGGTTACGCAACTCATGGAATTTCAAAAAGCCGATTTAGGGAAATCGCAATTCTATCCTGCACCGCATCAATTTATCCATTTTATAAAAGAGCTTTCTTTAAGCTTTATGCCACTGATTGAAAATCAAAAACTTAAATTAAATTTCGATTTTCCTACGGAAGACTTTGTTTTGTGGTTCGACCGGGATAAAATGGAAAAGATATTATATAATCTCATTTCCAATGCGATAAAATACTCTAAAGAAAATGGAGAAATTAACATCTCCGTAAAAAGCTTTAAGAAAAGGTGTCAGGTTCAGATTAGCGATACGGGTATTGGAATACCTATCAATCAGCAAAAGAATATATTTACCCGTTACTTTAGAGCACGAAATGTAATCAATTCGCAAGAAACGGGAAGTGGTGTTGGTTTGGTTTTAGTGAAAAAACTCGTTGAACTGCATGAGGGAAAAATTAGCTTTAAGTCGATTGAAGATAAAGGAACAGCCTTTACTATCGAAATTCCATTCAAAAAATATGAAACTTCAAGCATAGCCATCCAAAGTAAACGCAATGAAATAGACATACAGCCGCTATTTAAAACAACAACGGAATGTAAAAGCGGATCAAATGAAATCAAAAAACTGAAATACAAAATTTTACTCGTTGAAGACAATAGAGAGTTACTAACTTATTTATCAGATGTTTTAGGTAAATACTTCAACATATTACAAGCTGAAGACGGCCAAAAGGCACTCGAAATAGTCCACGATAAGCATCCAGATTTAATTGTTTCGGATGTGATGATGCCTGTAATGAATGGAAATGAAATGTGTATGTTGCTTAAATCAGATATTGCATCGAGTCATATTCCAATTATTTTACTGACTTCTTTAAATAATGTCGATAGTAAGATTGAAAGCTTTAATATTGGAGCAGATTCTTATATCGAAAAGCCCTTTGATATCAGTTATTTGATTGCTCGAATAAACAATTTATTGCTCACTCGTATACGCTTAAAAGAAAAGTTTGCATTTCATTCCAATATTGATGAATCTGAAACGGTATATAAATCGCTTGATCAAGAATTACTTAAAAAAGCCAAGGAATACATTCTTCAGAACATCACCAATCAAGACTTATCTGTTGAAACATTAGCGCGTGAATTAGCCATGAGCAGGCCTGTTTTATACCGTAAACTCAAAGCCCTAACCGATCAATCGCCACAAGATTTTATCCGTTTAATTCGCCTGATGGAAGCTAAAAAACTTCTCTTATCCAACAATTTAAATATCTCTGATGTGGCTTATGAAACTGGCTTCGCCGATCCAAAATATTTCAGTACAAGCTTCAAGAAATTCTTTAACACTACTCCTACTCAATTCGTAAAAGATCATCTCAAAGAAATAGATAAATTTTAAGATGACGCTTCGAGTTAATTGTGCCACATACATTGAGCGAACATGCTTGTTTTTGTCTCAATGAATCTAAAACGAACTAAACAGAATCAATTTTCAACCCATTTGAGACATTTATGAGCTAGCTTTGTTCATGATTTAACCTTCCAAACATGAAAAAAGTAATCCTTATCACTATTTTACTCGTTGTTTTCAACTTGAGTATTGCAAATGCTCAACACAGACCCAACTTTATTTTCTTTATTGTTGATGATTTAGGCTGGGGCGATTTGTCCATTTCTGGTTCTCAATTTTATGAAACGCCAAATATTGACCGTTTGGCAGAAAATGGTGTTCGATTTGATAACTCATATACTGCACACCCACGTTGTGTTCCTGCACGTTTTGCAATGTTTACAGGGAAATTTCCTGCACGAGCTGGAATTCCTGGAAGAGGTAATATGGAACTGGACGAAGTTACTATTGCCGAAGCCTTAAAAGAACATGGTTATTCAACTTTTTATACGGGAAAATGGCATTTAGGCCACGAAGAATCTCACTGGCCACAAAACCAAGGTTTTGATATAAATAAAGGGGGTTGCGATGCTGGAGGCCCTCCCTCCTATTTCTTTCCCTATAATAAAGTGACTAAGGCTGGTTTAGGCAGAAAAATTACGGGTTTAGAAATCGGTGTAGAGGGTGAATATTTAACCGATAGACTAACCGATGAAACCATAAAATATATCAAGGAACATAAAGATCAACCCTTCTTTGCTACCATTGCGCACTACGCCGTACACACTCCTCTTCAAGCGAAGAAAGAAAAGATAGCCAAGTACAAAAAGAAATTAGAAAGCATGACTTTTGAAAGCGATGAATATACTTTTGGTGTAGATGGAAGACAGAAAATGCATCAAAACCACCCGATATATGCTGCAATGATAGAAAGCGTTGACGAAAGTTTAGGCCGATTGATACAAACACTTAAAGATGAGGGAGTCTACGATAATACTATTATTTTACTCATATCAGATCACGGGGGATTATCCAATTCTGGCACAAATAACAAAAGAAATTTAGCTACATCCAACCTTCCTTACCGAGCCGGCAAAGGCCATTTATACGAAGGAGGAATAAAGATACCAACAATAGTTCATTGGAAAGGGGTTGCTGACGACGGATCAACTCGACAATCGTTAATAACTGGTGCCGATTATTACCCAACATTTCTTGAAATGGCAGGATTACCGCTCAAACCAGAACAACATATTGATGGCGTGAGTTTTGTATCCGCCATAAAAGGCGAAGAAATTAATCAAGATCGAGCTTTTTTCTGGCATTCGCCTCTTGGCCGTCCAACTAAAACAGGTGATTATAACTCATCAACTATTCGCTTTAAAGAATTTAAGCTCATTCATTTTTACGACAAAAACAAAGTTGAATTATACAATATTGAACAGGATCCTTATGAGCAAAATAACCTAGCAAAAAAAGAACCAGAACTCGTAAAAATAATGCTTTACAAACTAAATGTTTGGAAAAAAGAAATCAATGCATTCGATAAGAAAGCAAGTAAAAAAAAGAAAAAGTAATTTATGTTTTCAAAAAAAACCTTTTCGTGGATATTGGCATTTGCTAGTTTTTTTGGATTTAGCTCGTGCAAAAAAGAATCACCAAACATTATTCTTTTTGTAGTGGACGATTTGGGCTGGAAAGATTTATCTATTGAAGGCTCTGAGTTTTACGAAACTCCAAATATTGATAATTTAGCTAATCAAGGCGTTCGATTTACAAATTCTTATGCTGCTCATCCACGATGTGTACCATCACGCTATGCGCTACATACAGGAAAATATCCGTCAAGAGCAGGTATTCCCGGCCGCACAGATGTAATGGTTCAAGAAGAAAAAACCCTTGGAGAAGCCATGCAGGAAAATGGATACACTACTTTCTTTATTGGTAAATGGCATTTAGGTCACGACGAAGCTCATTGGCCACAAAATCAGGGTTATGATATTAATATTGGGGGTTGTTCCGCAGGTGCTCCTATTTCATATTTTGCACCCTTCAATACCTATAAAAAAGCTACTGGGCATAAAGCCAGACAAATTATTGGATTCGAAAATGCAGTACCCGGAACTTACATCACCGATTATATTACTGATGAGACCGTTCAATTCATCAAAGAACAAAAATCAAAACCCTTCTTTGCTTTTGTTGGCCATTATGCCGTTCATACTCCTTTGGAAGCAAAACCAGAAAAGATTAAAAAATATCAGCGAAAGCTTGAAAACATGCATTTTGAAGGAGCTGATTTTGAAGTTAATGTGGACGGCAGACAACGGATGCATCAAAACAATCCGGTTTATGCAGCTATGATTGAAAGTGTGGATGAAAGCTTAGGTCGATTAATCCAAACATTAAAAGAGGAAGGAATTTATGATAACACCATCATCATTCTTACTTCTGATCACGGAGGTTTATCCAATTCCGGCCCCGAAAATTTACGTCCTTTGGCTACTTCCAATTTACCACTTCGAGCTGGAAAAGGGCACATTTACGATGGCGGCATAAAAATCCCTACAATTGTAAAAGGAGGAAATGGGAAAGCTGGAACTATTAATAATTCTGTAATTGTAAATACCGATATTTTCCCAACGGTTTTGGAATTAGTCAATCTGCCTCTTCAGCCGAAAGCTCATCTGGATGGCCATAGTTTTGCAAATGCTTTACAAGGCGAAACGATTAACCAAAACAGAACTTTTTTCTGGCATTCACCAACTGGTCGGCCAACAAGTACAGGCGATCATAATACTTCGGTAATACGGAAAGGAGATTATAAATTATTCCATTATTACGATGTGGATAGTTTGGAATTATACAATTTGATTGCTAATCCTTATGAGCAAAATAATATTCGATATCAATTTCCGATAATCGCTGACTCTCTTTTTAAATCTATGGAACTTTTTAAAGAAGAAATTCATGCCTTTGAGAAGAAAAATTAAACAAAATCTACACCAATGAAAAAAACAACTGTTTCATTATTAGCCATTTCTTCCTTATTTTCATTAAGCGCAAAAGATAAAGTCGAAAATAAATTACCAAATGTTCTGTTTATTATTGCTGACGATTTACGTCCTGAATTAGGTTGTTATGATCATCCATATGTTCAATCGCCCAATATTGATCGTTTAGCATCTGAGGGTATGGTTTTCCAAAAAGCGTATTGCAATGTTCCCGTAAGTGGAGCTTCCAGAGCTAGTCTACTCACAGGAATGCGCCCAACTAAAGCGCGATTTATCAACTACGATGCGCGTGCCGATCGAGATGTACCTGATATTACAACTTTACCAGAACATTTTAAAAACAATGGCTATACGACAGTTTCACTTGGTAAAGTTTTTCATCATATGACTGACAGCCCTGAGAGTTGGTCGAAAAAAGCCTACCGGCCAGATAATAAACCAGGTTTAAGATGGCGAAATTACATCACGGAAGAAAATCAAGAACTAGCTAAAAATAAAAAGCACATTGGAAATAGCAGAGAATTCCCCGAAGTGAATGACGATGCTTATTACGATGGAGAAATTGCAAACGAAGCAATTAAACAGTTGAAAGAATTAGCCAAATCTGATGATCCATTCTTTTTAAGTGTTGGATTCTTGAAACCCCATTTGCCTTTCAATGCTCCTGCAAAATACAAGAAAATATATGATGAAATGGATATTCATATTCCGGATAACTATTTTATCCCTAAAGGTGCTCCAAAGGCTTCTTTGCATAATTTTAATGAACTGAGATCTTATTTAGATATTCCTGATGAAGGAGTATTGGATACACTTTTAGCTGAAGATTTAATTCGATCTTATTATGCTTGCGTGAGTTATACAGATTATGCTGTTGGAAAAGTATTAGCTGAATTGGATCGACTAGGACTTAGAGAAAACACAATTGTAATATTGATAGGCGATCATGGTTGGAATTTAGGTGAACATTTACTTTGGGCCAAACATGCACATTACAATACTTCCATTCATGCTCCAATGATTATTAGTGCTCCTGGAATGAAAGCTGGAAAAACCATGTCTATCAGCGAATTTGTAGATATTTATCCAACGCTTTGCGACTTGAGCACAATCAATGTACCAGAACATTTGGAAGGAGTCAGCCTCAAACCCATCCTTGCGAATCCTCAAGAAAAGGTAAAAAATTATGCCTATGTAACTTATCAAACAGGCAAAACAGTCATAAGCAAAGACTTCATTTATACGGAGTTTAAAACCAAAAACAATACTGATTTAGGTAAGATGCTTTACGATATGAATAAAGACCCGGATCAAAATATAAATGTGGTAAATGAAGAAGGTTATAAAACAGTTGTGGATGAATTAAAAAAGGTGTTGAAAGAAGTTCAATAAAAGCGCCTAATTATGCTACCCCTAAAATTTGAGGAATAATATATGGGGTTATTGTTTAAGCGTAATTTTTTATAGATATATGTTTTCCTCAATAGCAAAAAAATATTCGTCACCCTTTGTCACTCCGACTTAATTTACAGAGAGTTACAAATATTGATTTTGTAGCTGCTTTTTATTTTTATACACACAAATGCACACACAAGTATAGTATTAGTTCAAATTTAAGCTATCTAAATTTGTCCCTGGCATTGCTTTAATGATATGATACATTGCTATAATTAGGGATTCACTATCACTTTTTGTCGACCAATAATTTGATTGCTCTGCTGGATACTCAATGTATAATAACCCGCTTTCAGCTGGGGAAGATTCAGAGCAATATTTTGAAGGCCCACACTCATTGGTTCATTGCTTGATTGATAAACCAGCTTACCAAGCACATCAAATAGATTAATTTCTAAACTGCTTGTACTGTTCAGCTCAAACCGGATATTCAAACGATCGCGAACAGGATTAGGATAAACACTCAGCTCCCGAATAGATTGATTCCGATCAAAAAGGCCAGTGGTTGATGTTATTTGATTGTCCATCCATTCCAATCTAAAGATCATCCATTTCGCAAGAAATTCATACTCCTGGGAATAGCTTGTATTCTGATAATCGAAGTTTGGCCAAACATACTCTCCTATTATTGGCCATTTATCGTAATTCCTATCTATTGCAGTCCCTAAATGATCAATCATTTCTTGCATATCTGCAAGTATGGAATCATTACTCAAAGGACCTGAACGCAGCTCTGTCCATCTTTGATAAAGCGCCTCCTGATAATTTGGATCTTCCATCAAACGAGCCCACCAATGCATAGGTTGCCAATCTCCTGAACCATATTTATTATAAAGCCATTGGCTGGTAGATAAATTGTCTGGTGCATAATCTACATTTCCATATCCAAGATTAAAATCCCAAAGTGGACCAGCAAATAGCTTACCTCCTTTGCTATCTTTCTGTTTATGAAAATAGGTTGAAAACCTATAGCCATCCACATTATTAGCAAACTCGTTCATAATTTGAAATTCCACAAAAGAATTAACATCGAAATACTTTGCATAGCCTGTTGTTGGATTGGTAAAATCACTTCCATTGAGGGAAGTTTCTGCTTCGGCAAGAAAATCGTTGATATAGTTTTTCTGCTCCCATACAATATTATCCGCTTTAGGATATACATAGGTAAAAGCGTAGTTTCTGGTATTGGGATAGCGTATTGTTGGATAAGTATAAAAATACTCATTCTGGCTTAGATCCTGAATTTTATCTACTTTAACAATATAGCCTCCCGTTAAGGAATCGCCCGCAATTTCATCGGTTCTAAGCTTTGAAATATCAACTCTATTCTTATCTCGTTTAATCTTTTCGAGCAATAAATAGATGCCTTGATAATCGCCATTTAGATAGACTTCACAATATTTAAAGCGCGGTTGCCAGGAGCCTATTTTTCTACCAAGCTGATAGGTGATTGCATTACGCAACATTGTTTTATCAGAATAAGGAGCATACAATACCCAGTCCTCCTCTTTAGGCAATCCAAGCAGCGTATCGTTTATTCCTTCGCCTGCATCATCACGCAATTCAAATCCATAGCTTTTCTTAGGAAAGAAGTAAAGAGAGGATTGACCCCGAGTTTCGATTCCAATATTGGTATACTGTGTTGTTGCTTCATCCAGATAATTATTCATTTCGCCATCTTGGTGGTCAACCACTTTTAAGCTGGCGTGTATCTTAGGCTCATCAGGGATAGTTTTTCCGTAGGTTTCGATGATTAATAATGGCAAATGAGAAGCAAAGGCAAAAGGGCTTTCAAACCACGTTGGCAAAGCCCGATAATTAGAGCTATTATCGTTGATACCGAGAAACAAGAAGGCATTAGATGATAAATCCGAGGAAGTAGCATTGTAATTATGCACTTGAATAGCCAATACATTATTACCAGTTAATAAGTGTTCTTCAATGATACTCTCAGGCAAGATATATCGTTGAGGCAAGCCACCACTGTACATTTGTGCTTCGATATAATTGTTTGCATAAGTTGAATAAGAAGGCTTTTTTCCATCGATATTTGCTCTTGCAATTTCTTCACCGTTTATATAAGCCACAAAAGCATCGTCATAATCTATATCTAAAATAAGTTGTGCTATTTTATCTACATCAACAATATTGAAAACTCTTCTCAAATATACAGAGGGGACATTGGCTATAATTGTACCATCATCTCCATCGCCATAACCAATGCCACCAGGACCTATACTCCAGCTTGAAGTATCAAAACCAATGGTATTCCAATTTGCATTAGGTTCTGAAGTTCCAGGAAAATAGCGCCAAGTATCGCTTGCTGTAACACCCATTTCCCAATGGTTTACATTTTGGGCTTGAGTAGAAAAGCTGAATACAACAAAATACAAGAAAAAGAATAAAGCTTGAACAGGTGTTTTTTCAATCATTTGTTTCTTTATTGATTTTATTCGCTTTTTCATTCTTCCAATATTGAAGTCCATCGACAATCTTTAATACTATTTTTTTCTCTTAAAAAAAGCGCTTAACCCTCTCGAGTTAAGCGCCCAAGTTATGATAATGTTTAATGGGGTCTTAGTTTTTAAAGAATTTCGATGAAAATATTTCGCCTGATTTACTTTCTGCGGCAATGATATAAACACCTTGAGGTAATTCTCTAATATGAATTTTATTCTCAAAATAATCGTAAGATCTAACTTTCTTTCCTGTAACACTATAGATTTCTATTCGCTTCATATCAGCAGGATTAGAAATGTATAAGAAGTCACTAGCCGGATTTGGATAAACTCTAAACTCGATTTGATCTAGATTATCAAAACCTGTAGTTTCTTCATACATTTTAACATCATCAAAATAATAGGTTTTTTCACCTGCTGTTGCACCATCTGTTCCAAAATTGAAAAAGATAGATGCCATATTGTATATCCAACCATAACCCAAACCAACACTTAATGACTCGGTTCCTGGCGCTTGATTGACAAAGTCGAATTCAATGGTCTCCCAGCCTGCAGCAACAGTCGTAATTGTTTCTGTCTCGCAAGTGTGTTCAGGAACATTTGCATCTTCAATTTTCAAACGGATAGGGGTTCCTGATTCCGGAGACCAAACACGTGCAGTCATTTTAGAATCAGTTAATGAGATTGGAATGTTGGTTGCAAAACCAAGAGGTGTTCCTATTGTAGTTCCTGCCCAGGTTGCGGCAGCCGCGGTTTTAATCACCTTTGCAACAGTATTACCTGAATTTGCTGGATCATCAACTAAAGAAGAAGCGTTTCCACCAAAATCTGTTAAAGTATAATTTACAGTTTCACTCTCAAAAGTTACAGGCATATCTATCTGTGAAAGGCCACCTGTAGCATCCACTTGCTCAATATCATCAAAAAGGAAAGTCCAGTCTGCGCTGCCATCACCCATAGTTCCATTTTCATAAATAAAAATCAATTTTGAATAAGTATCAGAAGCGGCTCCAGTAAAGTCGAAAGTAAGCGTTTCCCATTGGTTAGCAACAGTTGTATTCACTGTATTCTCCATTTTAATATCACCATTATCGGCATTTTCTATTTTGAATAAAACAGGGACGCCTACTCTTGGAGAATATACTTTCATAGAAAAAGCATTATTTGTAGAAAAGTCTATTGCACCATCAAGAGCAATCCAGCTTCCACCCCAAGTTTGACCAGCACTCTTTACCATTTGAGCCACTTTAGTACTCGTGTTTGATCCTGAAGATTGAGGGTTATCAATAACAGTAACTGCACCGCCATCAAAATCTGTAAAAGTAAAGTCTCCCGTCTCAAAATCTATTGGGAGAGAAGGCGCAACTACTTCGCCGCCACTTCTAGCATTAAAGCTAATATTATCAAAATAATCAGTTGATCCTGCTGTTCTAGAATCAGGGAAATCAGGGAAAAGAACAATTTTAGTGACTGTTTTTCCTATTTGGGCAGAAAAATCAAATGTTAATTCTTCCCATTCTCCTGTTACAGTATTAGCTACTTTAACTTCAAAATTTACAGAGGCGTCATCATTCTCAAATTTCACACCAAAAATTGAAGTCACATCTTTGTAAACCATCACTTTAACAATGCAATTATCAGCAGTAAAAGTAAGGGAACCTAAATCTGCCGACCATAATCCAGCCCAAGGCTGAGCAGCACCGTTTATAATATACTTTCCAGCTTTAGCTGAAGTATTAATGCCTGTATTCACAGGGTTATCAACTACGGAGTATAATGAGGCGTCATTGTCTCCATTTTCAAAAATAGTCCAAGACCAATCGTGGCCAAGGGTCTCAAAATCGATCGTCGACTGAGCAAAACTAAAACCTGTGAGAGTTAAAGCTAATAAAAGAGTAAAGATTTTTTTCATAATTTCTGTTTTTAGATGCGTGTAATATTTTATTTATATTTATTAAGAAAGTTCTAATTTTGAATGTTTTATTACTTAAAATAAAAAATACTTTTAATTAATTCCTTTGGATTTCCGCCTATCTGAAGTTCAAATTCTCCCTCTTCAACAACCCACTTATTATCTATTCCAATGCTTTGCAAATCATCAGTTTTGATAATGAATTTAAGAGTTTTAGATTCTCCAGCTTTTAGCTCTATTTTAGAAAACCGAATTAACCTTTTCGTATCGGGAGAAACAGAAGCCACCATATCTTTTAAATAAAGCTGAACAACTTCTTTTCCTGCTCGAGAGCCTGTATTCTTAAGCTCAACGCTAACAACTAATTCTTGATTTGCAGAAAGAACATCGTTACTTATTGTTAAGTTCGAATATTCAAATGTTGTATAGGATAAACCATAGCCAAATTCATATTGAGGATAAAAGCCATCGTAACCCCAATTTACATCTCTCACATCTGCCTTTTTATGATAATAAGGCAATATGTTTCCAGAATACTTTGGATAGGTGTTTGGCAATTTGCCACTTGGGTTTATTTTTCCATAGAGCACATCTGCAATTGCTCTTCCACCTTCTTGACCAGGGAGATAAGCCATGATAACAGCATCAACAAGAGGTTCAATTTCCCGAATTATACGTGGGCGCCCTTCTACCAAAACCATAATAATTGGTTTTCCTATTTTGGCTAATTTCTTAACCAATTCTTGTTGAACTGCAGGAAGGTCCAATTCATTAATATCTGAAGGCTTTTCTGTTGCAGGTATTTCGCCAACACAAACTACCACATAATCTACTTTTTCAGCTTTTGCTACTGCTAAATCAGAATTAATATCTTCTAAATAATTAGTCCCTTCAACAAATTCTATATTTTGACTTCCAATTTGTTTTTTCACTGCCTCCAATATTGTAAGCTTTGTAGGATCATTAAACAGCGTATCTCTACCCAGAAAAGACCTCGACCAAGCACCATTTAATATATTTATGGAGTTTGCAGAATAGCCTGTTACTAACACCTTTTTATTGGAGGAAAGCGGTAAAATATTTCCATCGTTTTTAAGTAATGTTATGGCTTCGCTGGCCGCATCGTAATTTATTTGAATATGTTTTTCGCTTCCAAATTCTGTATAATCTGCAGGATTGGTGTAGGGAACATCAAAAAGATTCAAGTGAAATTTCAGTCGAAGGACTCTACTAACCGCATCATCTATTCTACTCATTGGAATTTCGTTATTCTCAACTAAATCCATAATAATCTCAACAATATCTGCTCCAAAAGGATTCATAATAATGTCTAAACCAGCATTAACAGCCATTTTGGTGGCTTCTCGTTTATTTTTGGCTGATTGATGTGCATCAACTAGATAATCTACATCGCTAAAATCTGAGATTACGACACCTTTAAAATTCATTTCCCCTTTTAGAATATCGTTTATATAATAGCTGTTGATATGACAAGGAATTCCGTTTACAGCATTTGAGCTTATCATTACACTCATAGCACCATTTTCCACTGCCTTTTCAAAAGGAGGTAAAAAATATTGTCGTAGATCATTCTCAGGGATAATGGCATTGGCTCTATCTTTCCCATTTCGGCCTGCTCCATAACCAATAAAATGCTTTATACAAACAGCAGTACTGCTCGCGTTCTCTAATCCTTTTCCCTGAGAGCCATTGATATAGGCTTTGGTCATTTCAGAAATTAAATAAGGATCTTCGCCAAAACTCTCTGCTATTCTCCCCCAATGTGGGTTT
>CAYPOW010000001.1:29950-37771 GCA_964412145.1 uncultured Draconibacterium sp. | reverse complement strand
TCGGCCATAAATCCAACAAATAAGGATAAAACGGCGGAAATTGCAGCCTGAATTTGTGAGCTAACCGATAAAACCGTTGCATTGATTTGCTCGTTTGAATAATCGACAACGCGGCTGATGCCAATAGGTTTTCGCAAATTTTCGATGATGTAGATTCCGAAAAACAAGAGTACAGCGGCCAATTTAAGATCGGAAAGCATAAAAAGGCCGGCCACACCTCCAATTAAAACACCAATAATCAGACTGTGGTTTAAAGCGCCCTTATCAGAAGTAAATAAAGATTGAAACCTAAGAGAATTTCGCGAAGCGACAGAAGAAAGTAAATACAAAATAGTATAAGCTACGCCTATAAAAACAGCATTTTGTTGATCTGAATTGTAATTTGGAATAAAAGCAAGGCCAACACTAAAACTTAAAATAATCACCTGAAAATAATCTTTCACCGATTTATAGTAAGCTGAATAAAATGACAGATTAAAAATAGCTAAAACCATTTGTTTTTGCTTAAAAGCCTGCAAACTTTTTTTTGTTAATTCAAGGGCTTTTTTGCTCAGCTCGGAAAAGGAGCCTTTGTGCATGTTTTGATCTAAATAATTTGGATACAACGCAAGGTTTATCAGACCAAACAAATAAGGAATGGTGGAGAAAAGAAAGATAATTTCTAGATTGGCATTCAAAATTACAATACCGGCAGCAATAGAAGCTGAAAGAGCAGAACCCAACTGCGAACAAGCCCGTGTATTTCCATAATAATCAGTCTTATGCTGTATCCAATTCTTGTGATTTAAATATGTAAATATCAACGCTTTATGTGTTCCCGAACGAAAGCTCTCACCAAATGAAAAAATGAGCATAGCTATCGCCACTATAAAAAATGAAGGCGCAAAATAAAAAGTAAGAAAAGAAATCAGATAGGCAATATAAGAGATAATCAGGCTTTTCTTTCTTCCAAATGCATCGGCAAAAATACCACTGGGGATTTCGGTTAAAACAAAACCGATTTCGCGAATGGCATAAAGGATACCAATATCAAAATAGTTAAATCCTTTTGAAAGAAAAAAGAGAAGAAGAAAAGGATCGAAAAAGCGGAGGTTTTTAAGGAAGCCATAAGCGCAAAACTGATAAAACTGTTTGTTTTTTACCGGAACCATCGATCTGATTATTGAAAAGCGATTAAAAATTTGCGATTCTCATCAACGAAAATACATTAATTTAGCACAAAGAAAAAAGAATAATGGACTGGAAAATATATACCAAAGGAGGCGATAAAGGAGAAACAGCTTTAATAGGAGGCTCACGGGTTCCGAAATACCATCAAAGAATTGAAGCCTACGGAACCATTGATGAATTAAAATCGTATATTGGATTGATACGGGATTTGTCGGAAGATGAGGATGTTAAAGCAATTTTATTCGAAATACAAGACCGATTATTTACGGCTGAAAGTTTGATAGCAGCAGACTTGGAAGAATCTGCCAAAAGCTTACCTAAACTGCTCGAAACCGATGTGGAACTTCTTGAAAAAAGCATCGACAAAATGAACGAGACGCTTCCGGAACTTTCCAGTTTTATTATGCCGGGAGGACATGTTTTAGCATCACACGCTCACATTGCACGTACTATTTGTCGTCGTGCTGAACGTCAAACAATAAAAACAGCTGAAACGTATGCTTTTGATCCGTTTTGTATAAAATATTTAAATCGCCTTTCTGATTTTTTATTCGTCCTTGCACGTAAATTTGCATTGGAATTAGGGGGAAAGGAAATTAACTGGAAGCCAAGAGTTTAAATATGACCATATCATCAAAAATTAAAATTATTGCTTTTGATGCCGACGATACCCTTTGGGTAAATGAGCCTTATTATAGGGATACTGAAAAAGCTTTTTATAGACTTTTAAAAGATTATCTTCCAGAAGACAAAGTAAGTCAAATGCTTTTAGAAACGGAATCCATTAATATTAAAATGTATGGATATGGCGTGAAAGGATTTGTGTTGTCGATGATAGAAACAGCATTGAAAATAACTGATAATAAGGCAGATAACAAGATAATCAATCAAATTATTGATTTAGGAAAAGCTTTAATTTACCCACCTATGGTTTTGATTGATGGCGTTAAAGAAACTTTACAGGAATTGAGTAAAAAAGGATTGAATTTGGTTTTGGCTACTAAAGGTGATTTATTGGATCAGGAGCGAAAACTGAAAAAATCGGGCTTGGCCAAATGTTTTCACCATATCGAAATAATGAGCAATAAAACAAAGGCAGATTACGAGGTGCTTATAGAAAGACTCGAAATTTTACCGGAAGAATTCTTGATGATCGGGAATTCTATAAAATCTGAAATTTTACCGGTTTTAGCTCTGGGTTCTTATGCCATTCATATTCCATATCATACAACCTGGGCACACGAAAATGTTACGAATACGGCTAAGAATCACCAGCGATTTTTTGAGATTAAATCGATACGGGAATTATTATCTGTAAAAAACCTAAACAGAGCAGCGTTTTAAAAATCATTCAGAATTTTATTTAATAGCAATTGTATTTCAAAATTACCTAAGTTACATTTCCTTAATAACCGTTTTGAAACACGTAAAAACGGTTTCTCAAACAGCAAAATCATCCATTTACTTGAAATCGGCATTCTACTTGTTGTATATTTGGTAACTGTGTAATTGCATTTTTGATATATAAATTGTTTTAGGCTGAATTTACATCTGTAACTAAAAGCTGAATTTTCTAAATAAAAGGAGCTGTTTATGCAAGAGGCAACTTGTTCCCATAGTTGGGAAATGACTAATGTCCAGTCTGGTTTTATTATCACCGAGAAATGTTTTAAATGTAACAAAACATCCACCTATTTTTCTTTTGAAGACCGACCGCCACTTGAAGAGTATCACGAGGGAGAACATTTCTGGAATGTTATGGGAAACGCCCAGTCGGTATGCTTCGATTTAAAATGTAAAAAATGCCAGTTAGAGATTCCACTGAAAGAATTATCAGGTCTTATGATGTGTACAGGATGCAATGAAAAATGTAAGATTGATAAGTTGATGCGTAAATTAGAGAAGGACAGGGTTTGGGTTTATATTGCTTTTGGATTTCATCCGATTGATGAAAATCAACAGCTTAGCAAAGAAAAAATAGCCATTATCGAAGATTATTTTAACCAACGACGAGGCTCTTCTACATCTAAAATTAAAATCGTTTCGTATGATATGATTGATGACTTTGATTCGTGTTCTGGCGAAGTAATTAAAGATATTGGATTGCTTTCACTTACCCCTCCTGAAAATTAATATTATGAATATAAACTTAACTAAAAGCAAATAAGATGACGCTCCAAAAAATTATTGACAGATTTGAACTTAAAACCCTCACCAACCTGGAAGATAGAGAAATAACAGGAGTCTATATTTCGGATATGCTTTCAGATGTGATGAGCAGTGCACAAGCCGGGAATTTATGGCTTACTATTCAAGCTCATAAGAATATAGTTTCGGCTGCCAATTTAATCGATATTTCAGCCATAATTGTTACCAACAACAAAAAAGTACAGGAAGAAACAATTGAATTGGCAAACCGTTTTCATGTTGTTATTTTAAGCAGTTCATTATCAACGTTTGAAATGGCTACTGAATTAATAGAAGCAGGCATAAAATAATATTTAATCAATATAATCAGAATTGAGTAATTCCTTTGTCTTAAAATGATGATAAGGAATATTTGGATTGCATATAAAGAAAGCACATTGGTTAGAATATTTTGAAAGGCATTAAATAGAATAAAGTTTAGCGCATGTCAAAACAAAATCATTATATAAAAATACGAAAAATAAAAGACTCCCTTCAGGCTCAGGTATTTGTAGGGGATTTAATAGAGGAGCAGTTTGTAACCGACATTTATGCCTCAGATTTGATGAGCGATGTCCTTGCTTATGGGAATTCAGGATCCATGTTATTAACGGGTCTAAATTCTGTACAAGCTGCAATATCTGCCTATATGGCTGAATTTAAGGCCATTGTATTTTTGCGGGGAAAAATGCCCGATACGGATATAAATCTTTTTGCACAGGAAAAAGGACTGATAATCCTATCAACACAAGCTGATATGTATGAAGCGTGTGTTAAAATTGCCAGTATCGAAAGTGAAAATTCTGTTCCATTGGAAATTGAAGAATCAATCTCGAAAACAGAAAATATATCTGAACATGCTTTTCACATCAACGGACAGGATTTCGCTTCAGCAGGATTGGTTTCTACTCAAATCAAAGCCATTTTAAAATCAATTGGATATGACCCGATCCTGATAAGAAGGGTTGCTATTTCAACTTACGAAGCAGAAATGAATGTGGTTATGCACGCAAAAATGGCCGATGTAACCCTTAAGGCAGGCGACAAGACCATTGAAATTATTTTCAAAGACGAAGGAAAAGGTATTGAGAATATAGAACTAGCAATGAAAGAGGGTTTCTCTACGGCCACTGAAGAGCAAAGAGCATTGGGTTTCGGTGCAGGGATGGGATTACCCAACATTAATAAAAACGCTGACAAACTTAAGGTTGAAAGCACAATAAATATAGGAACCATTATAGAAACTTGTTTTTTCGTCAAATGAAATTTTTTCACTCACATATCATTTTGCATGAAAGGTGTAAAGGACATCTTAAATGCATTAAAGGCTGTCCCACAGAAGCTTTGCGATTTAGACACAACAAACTGATATTTTTCGATGATCTGTGTGTCGATTGTGGTGAATGCATTAACATTTGTCCTGAAAATGTATTTGTGCCAGTAATTAATGAAATAAGTGATTTTGACAAATATGAATATCGCGTTGCAATTCCTTCACGCATTCTATATTCACAATTCAATTCCGACATTCACCCGAAACTTGTCCAAGAAGCACTAATATGTTCTGGCTTTGATGAAGTTGTTGATATTTCGAAAAGTATTAATGAATTGGGCTTTGCCATTTCAGAACATATAAAAGCGAAAACGGATAGCAAGCCAATTATTAGTTCTTTCTGCCCAGCTGTACTTCGGCTAATTCAGGTTAACTACCCAAATTTAATGGATTTATTTTCCCCTTTTGATGTTCCTCGCGAGATTACCGCTAAAGAAGCAAAGAAGAGGATTTCAGCAGAAAAGGGTATCGATATCAATAAAATTGGAACCATCTACATAAGCCCATGCCCTGCAAAAGTTGTGTCGATTAAGCAACCCGCTGAAAAGGAAAAATCCTGGATTGATGGAGCTGTTGCTATTAGTGACATATATAAAGTTCTGCTACCCATAATAAACAAGTTGAAAAGTGAAAAAAAAGCAATTGATTATAAAGGGGATTTCTATTATGGAAAAGGCTGGGGTATACTTAGCAATGTACTTAGCCATATAAATTCGGAAAAATGTTTGTCAGTAATTGGAATTGATAATATTAAGATGATACTTGATGATATTGAAGACTCAAAACTGGTTAATGTTGACTACGTGGAAGCATACACTTGTAACCAAGCTTGTGTTGGAGGGGCTTTTTGCGTGGAGAATCCATACATTTCACGGCACAATTCATTCCTTCTGGAGAAAAACTTCGGTGAAGCTGCCTCCATCAACAAAAAAGAAGTAATGAAAAAATATAAGGAAGGATTCTTGTTTCTGGATAATCCTGTTTTTCCCAGAACAACCAGAACACTTGCACCAGACCTAGCCACATCAATCAAGAGAATGAAACAAAAAGAAAGGATATTATCCAAATTACCCAAAAAAGATTGTGGTTTGTGTGGGGCTCCTTCTTGTGAAACTTTTGCCCAGGATTGTGCCCTTGGCGAAGCCAATTTATCAGACTGTGTATTTTTCCAATCCAATCCACATTTTAAAAAATAAGCTATGGAACAACTTGATATTTCTTACGACAAAATTCTACATGCATATCCAAGAGAAGAGGGTAGCCTGATACCGCTTTTACAAAAAGCACAGTCTATAAACAGGTATATTTCTTTAGAAATAGTTGAGGTAGTGGCTGATTATCTGGGAATGACCGAAAGTCAGGTTTACGGAGTAGCTTCTTTTTATTCACAATTTCGTTTTACAGAACCAGGTAAGCATTCCATCAGTGTTTGTCTTGGAACGGCTTGTCATGTGAATGGAGGAGAAACCTTACTGGACACATTCGAAAGAGAATTAGACATTAAACCCGGTGAATGTACAGCAGATAAAAAGTTCGATCTGAACCGTGTAGCTTGCCTTGGTTGCTGTGCTCTGGCCCCTGTGGTAAAAGTAGATGATGACATTTACAGCCAGGTTAATATAATTAAGTTAAAAGAGATTTGGAGCAGTTATGAATAATTTTACTACACTTCAAAAGCAAAGTAACGCTGAATGGAATACCCTGAGTAATTCCGAAGAAATAATTATTTATATCGGTATGGGTTCATGTGGAAAAGCTGCAGGTGCCGATAAAATTAAAAAGGTTGTTTTAGATTCTGCCAAAAAATACAATGTCTCCATTAAATTGATTGAAGTCGGATGCATAGGAACGTGTTATCTTGAGCCTTTGATGGATATTAGCGCCTTTGGAAATCCCCGTATTTCATTCGGAAATGTTAGCGAAAAAATGGCTGAAATCATATTTAGGAAATATATCATTGAAAAAGAAGATTATTCTAAAAGGTCGCTGGGATTTTTTGGAGAAAAAGCGTTTAATGGTCTTTCAAATTTCTTCGAGCAACCTATGCTGAAACATCAGGTTCGAATAGTGACAAAGAATTGTGGCTTAATCGATCCTGAAAATATCAAACACTATATTGCAAATGAAGGATATACAGGACTTGAAAAAGCATTGAAGAAATCCCCCAATGAAATAATTGATGAAATTACTTATGCAGGAATTCGGGGACGAGGAGGGGCTGGCTTTCCTACTGGAATAAAGTGGCGAACCTGTCGAGATACAAAATCAGACGAAAAATATTTAATCTGCAATGCCGACGAAGGTGATCCGGGAGCATTTATGAACCGCTTACTGATTGAAAGCGACCCTCATGCACTGCTCGAAGGTATTTTGATCGCTGCCTATGCTATCGGTGCAACACAAGCGTATATTTATATTCGGGCGGAGTATCCTCTTGCCATTCGTCGACTGGAACATGCCCTTCGCCAGATGAAAGAATATGGATTTTTAGGCCAAAATATTTTAGGCTCTGAATTTTCACTTGATATAAAAATAAAAGAAGGAGCCGGAGCTTTTGTTTGTGGAGAGGAAACTGCGCTTATCCATTCAATAGAAGGCAAGCGTGGAATGCCAAGAACCCGTCCGCCATTTCCTGCAGTTTCTGGTTTAAATGGAAAGCCTACAATAATTAACAACGTTGAAACTCTGGGCACTATTCCACATATATTACGAAACGGACCCAAATGGTATCGACAATTCGGAGTTGATGGAAATTTTGGCACAAAAACTTTTTCGCTGGTAGGAAAAATAAGAAGAAGTGGTTTAATTGAAGTTCCATTGGGCACTTCTTTACGGAAGATTATTTACGATATCGGCGGAGGTACACTTAAGCCTTTTAAAGCTGTTCAGACTGGCGGACCTTCAGGCGGATGTATTCCTAAAGAGCTGCTTGATATTCCTGTTACGTATGAGTCACTTGCCAAGGCTGGTTCTATTATGGGATCGGGAGGCTTAGTTGTATTGGATCAAGATACATGCATGGTAGATGTGGCTAGGTATTTTTTAGATTTTGCTCAAAAAGAGTCCTGCGGAAAATGTACTCCTTGTAGAGTTGGAACACGTCATATTGTCGAAATTTTAGAAAAAATTTG
>CAYPOW010000001.1:28274-29850 GCA_964412145.1 uncultured Draconibacterium sp. | reverse complement strand
TGCATCAAATGCCGAGCTTGCTACGAAATATGCCGTTTCGATGCTATTGCTGGAAATGCTATTGTGATAACCTCAAGTAAAGAAGCATGATACTAACAATTGACAACAAGAAAATTCAAGTTGATAAGCCTACAAGTGTTTTGGATGTAGCCAGACAAAATAATATTTATATACCTTCTTTATGTGCTCATTCTAAATTGATTCCATACGGAGGATGTCGATTGTGCATTGTGGAAATTGAAGGAAAGAAAGGGTATCCAACAGCTTGTACTACTCAGGTAGAGGACGGAATGATTGTACGCACAGATACAAAGATATTACAGGAAATGCGTACAGAATTGATTCAGCTGATTTTGAGCGAACATCCATCAGCCTGCCTTATTTGTGAAGACATAGATGGATGCTCAGACTTTCAGGGCACAATACGAAAAGTTGGAATAACAACCGGTTGCCGATGGTGCCCAAACGATAAGGACTGTGAATTACAACGAATAGTTGAAAGTCTGGGAATAAAAGACCTGACATTGCCAGGACTTTATAGGGACATTCCATTGGAAAAGTACGACCCGTTTTTCGACAGAGATTACAATCTCTGTATTTATTGTGGGCGCTGCGTTAGAATTTGCACAGAACATAGAAAAAGTTCAGTGCTGTCCTTAAAACAAAGAGGCAAACAAACTACTATTGGTCCGGACTTCGAGACAACTCACATTGATGCAAATTGCGAATTTTGTGGAGCATGTGTATCCGTTTGCCCAACCGGGGCATTGTCGGAAAAAAGCAGAAAGTGGTGGGGCTCGCCAGAAAAATACGAAGACTCAGTTTGTCCTTTGTGTAGCTTAAATTGTGATATTCAAGCACTTATACTTAAAGACAAAATTGTTGGCACACTACCTCCGGGCAAACCACACGAATCAGGAGGCGAACTTTGTGTTAAGGGACGATTCTGCTTGTCTGAACTTGTAAATCGTACAGAAAGGATACTCGAACCACAATATAAATTTGACGAAGGAATAGGTTTTATAACATGGGATACTGCTGTTGAAAAAGCAAGTGAGATATTACAAAAAGTTGATCCGGGACGCAGTGCAGTATTACTCTCTCCCAGCTTAAGTCTTGAAGAAATCCATTCGGTAAAATCTTTTGCCGAAATGGTACTTCATACTGATAGTATTTCCTCCACTTGCATCGATGAGAATTTATTGACCTATATGAATATGGCAAACGAAACAATTCCATTAGCAACTATGAAAGACGCTGATTGTTTCGTTTCTTTTTTCCTCGATGGAAATTATAAATACGCTCCACTAACATTGTTAATAAAAGATGCCGCTTCAAAGGAAATCCCCTATTATCAAATTGGATGGGTAAAAGATACGACTTCGCGTTTTGCACGTCACCGATTTATTCCATCTTTAAACAACAATGAAGAGTTTTTAGACAACATCATATCAGACTTAAAAAACAAGAAGAAGAAAGCAACTGGAATGTATGGGTTGCTAGATACATTATCAGAGGCTAAAAAAAGCTTTTTTATAATTGGCCCTGAAATCATGTCCTTGAGTAATTGCAATTT
>CAYPOW010000001.1:25629-28174 GCA_964412145.1 uncultured Draconibacterium sp. | reverse complement strand
CTTTTACTTTGGTACAGGAAAATGCACAGCATATATACAGCAGCTTGAACCTCAGTAACGGTATCGAAGGTTTCGGCGAGTTGGTAAAAACAAATCACTTAATGATTAATCCAATCGATGCCAAGAAAAAAGGATTCAAAAATGGCGATATTGTTCAATTGCTTTCACGTAAAAAGGAAAAAAACTATCCGATTGTGATCAGAAAAAATATTTCTCAGGGATTTGTTTTATTAAATTCTTCAAACGGCCATTTAGAGTTCGAATATAATCCTTGCGCAGTAAAAATAAGGAGGGAACATGTTTGAAATTATTGATAGAAAAATGATAGTCCCAAATCTTCACCTTCTTGTAGTTCATGCTCCGGAAGTTGTGCAAGATATTAAAGCAGGACAGTTTGTGATTGTTCATTCAGGTGAAGGTGCCGAAAGAATTCCGCTTACGGCCGCCGATTGGAATAAAGAAGAAGGCACTCTGACTATCGTTTTTATGGAAGTGGGGACTTCTACTAATAAGCTTGCGGAATTAAAAGCAGGCGATAAAATACCAACTGTAGTAGGCCCTTTGGGCAGGCCTTTAGAAATTGAAAATTTCGGAACAGTGGTTTGCATTGGTGGATGTTTCGGTATGGGATCCATTTATCCTGTTGTCAAAGCACTTAAAGAAAAAGGCAACAAGGTGATTACCATAATGGAAGGAAGAAGTAAAAACCTTCTTTATTGGGAGGATAAATTATCGAATTATAGTGATAAAATAATAAAAGTTACTCGCGATGGTAGCTATGGTTATAAGGGTCATATTAAGAAAGCGGATGATATTATCAGGGAAATCGGAGTTATTCCAGATCGTGTGATTGCCAACGGATGTACTACTTTATCCTATAAAACTTCCAAAGAATATGCCCATTATAACATTCCAATTATTGTTACCCTGAATACGATTATGATTGATGGAACCGGAATGTGTGGTGTTTGCAGGTGCACCGTTGATGGTAAAATGAAATTTGCCTGTGTGGATGGCCCTCATTTCGATGGACGTTTAGTCGATTGGGAAGAATTATCAAAAAGAAGACAACAATATATAAGTGAAGAAGCGTTTCTAGTTCACCATTCTGGATGTGGAGGAAAATAATATGGCAAAACTAAATCTCAATAGAGTGGATATGCCTAAGCAGGCAGATTTTATTAGGCGAAGAAATTTTGATGAAGTTGCACTTGGATATACTCCCGCAATGGCTATCGAAGAAGCAAAAAGATGCCTCGATTGTAAAAAGCCGTTTTGTGTGGATGGCTGCCCTGTAGAAATTGATATTCCCGGATTTATAAGACAAATTGCGGCAGAAGATTTTGCAGGTGCAATAAAGATCCTTAAAGAAAAAAACTGTCTTCCTGCAGTTTGTGGAAGGGTATGTCCTCAGGAAGAGCAATGTGAAATAAAATGTATCCTTGAAAAAAAAGGAGCACCCATTGCTATTGGTCGGCTCGAAAGATTTGCTGCTGAGTGGGAAGCTGCACAGGAAGAAATGGAAATGCCCAAAATAAAGGAAAAAACAGGCAAGAAAGTTCTTGTGATAGGTTCAGGACCGGCAGGAATTACTGTTGCAGGCGATTTGATACTGGCAGGTCACGATGTAGATATGTTTGAAGCCTTACATGAACCAGGGGGCGTTCTTACCTATGGAATTCCTGAATTTCGCTTGCCAGGTAAAGTTGTGAGAAGAGAAATTGACTATTTACAAAAACTTGGTGTTAAGTTAACAAACAATTATGTTGTTGGTAAAACCAGGTCATTAAAAAGACTACTGGATGATTATGATGCTGTTTTTCTGGGTACAGGAGCAGGTTTGCCATGGTTTATGGAAATTCCTGGAGAAAACCTGAATGGTGTATATTCAGCCAACGAATATCTCACACGAGTTAATTTGATGAGGGGCTTTCAATACCCCAAAACATATACACCTGTAATCCGGCATAAACGAGTAGCAGTAGTCGGTGGAGGTAATGTAGCCATGGATTGTGCTCGGACAGCATTACGTTTGGGTGCAGAAGAAGCTTATATTGTGTATCGCCGCTCACAAAAAGAGTTGCCCGCCAGATTCGAAGAATATGAGAATGCTGAAGAAGAAGGTGTAATTTTTAGCTTTCTTACTCTTCCTGAAAAATTAGTTGGAGATGAAAATGGCTGGCTCAAAGAAATTGAATGTTCACGAATGGAGCTTGGTGAACCCGACCAATCAGGTAGAAGAAGACCGGTTCGAATTGATGGTTCAGAATTTATCTTGCCAATGGATGCCTGTATTGTTGCCATCGGAAATAGCCCTAATCCTATAATTCCTGACACAACTCCAGAACTTGAAGTTTCAAGAAAGGGAACGATAATAGTGGATGAAAGCACAGGTAAAACCTCTATCGACAGGGTTTGGGCAGGGGGCGACATTGTAACCGGAGCAGCTACAGTAATACTGGCTATGGGGGCAGGGCGAAAAGCGGCAAGAGATATGCAGCAGTATTTATCGGGGTAGCAATTTCAATGACTTATGGAATAAAAA
>CAYPOW010000001.1:8238-25529 GCA_964412145.1 uncultured Draconibacterium sp. | reverse complement strand
TCGTCGGTCATTTCCAAATTATGAAAAACGTTTGTCACATCGTCATCCTCTTCAAATGCATCAATCATTTTTAAAACTTTTTTAGACGTTTCCACATCCAGCACCTCTGTATTGTTTGGGATTCGCTGTAATTCAGCGATTTCTGGTTCAATATTTAGCTCTTCCAGTTTTTTAATCATGTTACCAAAATCCTCTAAATAGGTAGTAACTGTTGCAACATCGTCCTCAATTTCAAAATCCTCAGCTCCTGCATCAATAATTTCCAATTCCACGTCTTCGATATCCAAATCGCCAATAGGAAAAGAAAAAATTCCCTTACGATCAAAAATAAAACTCAGTGAGCCATTTTTCCCAAGACTTCCACTGTACTTGTTAAAAATTGATCTAACATTAGAAACAGTACGTTGTGTATTATCGGTCGTACATTCAACAAAAACTGCAATTCCATGCGAAGCATAACCTTCATAGGTTAATTCGGTGTAGTTGGCACTGTCTTTGTCATCGCCTTTTTTAATGGCTCTTAGAATATTATCTTTGGGCATACTTGCGTTTTTGGCCAAAGATATAGCCAGACGCAAGCGTGGATTGCTATCGGGGTCGCTACCGCTTTCTTTTACAGCAATGGTAATATCCTTCACTAATTTACTGAAGAGCTTAGATCTTTTTGAATCGGCTGCGCCTTTTTTTCTTTTTATTGTTGACCATTTACTGTGTCCTGACATACAAATGTGTTTAAAATATACTCTTTGTTTACGGAGGTAAAAATACAAAAAAATAACGCTTGTAACCACATGAAAAAAAAGACGTCATAAAGGCGAATAAAAAATGTTTATTATGGAACCAAGAAAATTAAGAAGAAGTTATAAAGACAAAATAATTGGAGGTGTCGCTGGAGGATTAGGTGAATATTTTACTACAGATCCCCTTATTTTCAGAATCCTTTTTGTTGTTTTGCTTTTTACGGGAGGTGGAGGTTTTCTAATTTATTTATTGATGTGGATATTCATTCCGCAAGAAGAATCAAAATTTGAAGATAAATTTGAAGAACCAATTAAAGATGAGGCCGTTTCGCCTGAAACGGAAAAGAAAAAATTAAACAATGGAAGCCTGATTGGTGGAGCTATTTTAATAATGATTGGTGCGATTTTCTTGTTCGACAATCTTTTACCCTGGCTCGATTTTGCCGACTTATGGCCTCTTGCGCTGGTAATAGCAGGTTTAGCAATTGTTAGAATGAACTATTCAAGGAAAAAAAGTAAAAATGAAAATGAAGAAACAGATCAATCTGTTGAATCTTAAAATTTAATCGTTATGAATAATAAAAATGTATTTTGGGGGATTATCCTCGTTGTAATAGGTGCTCTGTTTGTTTTTGATAATTTGGACTGGTTCGACTTCAGTTTTAGAGCTCTTTTTGATATGTGGCCAGCCTTGCTGATAATTTGGGGGATTTCGATGCTGCCAATCAAGGGTGGCGTAAAAACCACACTTTCTGTAATTACTGTTTTGCTTGCGGTTTTGATAGGCATTACACGCGATTATAGCGACCATTGGTCTACCAAATTAAATCGCCATGTTCAAATGAGAGGTGTGAATTGGGATAATTTTGAAGACGAAGATAGTTATTCGGATAATGCTTATACTTACTCATTTACAGAAGATTATGATAAATCTATTCTGACAGCTGTTTTGAATATGGACATTGCCGCCGGTAAATTCCGCATAGAAGACACTACAGCTTTTTTAATTGATTTTGAAGCCGAAAACAATATTGGCCAGTACGAAAAAGAGATCATGAAAAACGGCTCTACAACAGAAATTTATATTACATTGGAAGATGGCCGTTTTAGATCGGGCACAAATAAAAACAGAGCCTATATCAAGTTAAATCCCGAGCCTGTATGGGAAATGAAAATGGATGTTGGAGCAGCAGATTTTGTTGCAGATTTACGCGAATTTATGATTGGTAAAATAGATATTGACGGGGGTGCCTCTTCAATAAAATTAAAAATTGGCGAAAAACAAAATGAAACCAATATTGATATAGAATCAGGTGCCTCAGCTGTAAAAATTTATATTCCTGAATCTGCAGGTTGTGAAGTTGTTAGCAATACTGTGCTTTCAGATTTAGATTTAGATGGTTTTATAAAAGACGGAAACAATTATCGCACGGCTAATTTTAATACAGCGAAACAAAAGATATACATTCAGTTGGATGCAGCTGTTTCAGCTTTAAATGTTATCCGTGATTAAAACAAAAGAAGTTTTGATTCTCAATTTCAAATTTGACATCAGCACCCTCAAAAGGGTGCTTTTTTTGGGTCTTATCCAAACCGACTAACTTTTCTCAGCATTTCCAGATTAATAATTTTCACTCCTTTTCCGTCGGTTTCAATAATGCCGTCGTCTTTAAAGTCTTTTAATATGCGAATGGCACTCTCATTCGACATGGCTGTTAAATCAGCCAAATCTTTGCGCGAAAAAGCCAAAACAAATTCGTAGGAGTTGTAAATACGGTTCGATAAACAAAGTAAAATATCGGCCATACGGCCATGCAATTGTTTTTGAGTCAAACTAAAAAAGCGATCGTAAGTTAAAATCTGAGTTTCATGTCCAATCTTCATTAAATGCCAGGCAAAGAGTGCGTTATTTTGTGCTATTTTTCTAATAATATGTAGATCAAAAAAACACACTTTCACATCTTCCAGCGCAGCTACAGTATAATGAAAAACATTATCTATTGATAGGGAAGGTATTTCCAAAAAACAACCGGGTGGGTTAATGCACAGAATTTGAGTGCGACTATCTTCCTCTAAATAACTCTTAGTCAATCCATTTTGAACAAATAACAAATGCGTAGCAAAAGAACCCTGCTTGCAAATCACCTCCCCTTTATTAAATTTTAACTCGACACGATGTGCGTTTAGCAACTCTATTTCTTCAGGACTTACCGATTTAAAAGCAACCGATTCACAAAAATAGTCGATGCATTGAGAAGTTAACTGCGGTTTTGCCATAAACGGTTTTTTTACAAATATATAAAATTCGCTTCTTTAATTTTTTTACTCGCTAAAAATAGATAAAAATGCAGTACGGAACTATACGATGGAAGAAGTATTTCGAAAAGAGACTTATAAACGATAAATATTGTAGTTTTGTTGCAATAAAATCAACAATTATGTCAGCATATCTGGAATCAAATTATAAAAAAGTAACCACGCATGTTCTTCAAGAAATGAAATTGCGCGGAGAAAAAATAGCCATGCTTACAGCATATGATTATTCTTCTGCCACCTTGCTCGACAGCGCAGGAATAGATGTAATATTAGTGGGCGATTCGGCATCAAATGTAATGGCAGGACATAAAACTACCCTGCCTATTACGCTCGATCAGATGATTTATCACGCATCATCAGTAATGCGAGGTGTAGAGCGCTCATTGGTAGTAGTCGATTTGCCTTTTGGAACGTATCAGGGAAACTCCAAAGCTGCGCTCAATTCTGCTATTCAAATAATGAAAGAATCGGGTGCCAATGCCATTAAAATTGAAGGTGGGCACGAAATTTTGGAATCGGTTGATCGTATTCTTTCTGCTGGGATTCCGATAATGGGGCATTTAGGCTTAACACCTCAATCCATTCATAAATTTGGAACTTATGTTGTTCGTGCCAAGGAAGAAAATGAAGCCAATCAGTTACGCGAAGATGCAAAACTTCTGGCTAATGCAGGATGTTTTGCTATCGTTCTCGAAAAAATTCCGGCTAAATTGGCTACAGAAGTAACCGCATCTATAAAAATTCCAACTATTGGAATAGGAGCCGGCTCAGGTGTTGATGGACAAGTGCTGGTTCTGCATGATATGTTAGGGATAACGCAAAAATTCAGCCCTCGCTTTTTACGACGCTACCATAACTTAAGCGAAGAAATTAAAGGCTCTGTAAAAGCGTATATCCAGGATGTAAAAACCCTTGACTTCCCGAATGAAAAAGAACAATACTAAAATTTGATTTATACTTTTATTGGTTTACGCGTATAATACTGATAAACAAATAGATAATAGATATAAATTCTTTTTTTTGATACAGATTAATTACCAATTAAATACATAGACTTATGAACCGAATTATAACAATGGCGCTAATAGCCCTTATTCCGCTTTTTAGTTTCGCCAAAAAAAAACCTGAAGCAAAAGGCTATCAATTTAAAATGCTTTATGAAGTGCCTACCACTCCTGTAAAAAATCAATATCGTACCGGAACTTGTTGGAGCTTTTCTGGTCTGGCATTTTTCGAAACAGAATTATTGCGTATGGGAAAAGGTGAGATTGATTTATCTGAAATGTTTACTGTTAGACAGGCATATATGGAAAAGGCTCAGCGTTTTGTGCGTTTTCATGGAAAAACAAATTTTGGAAATGGAGGTATTATTCACGATGTTTTATACACGATTAAAAATTATGGACTGATGCCTGAATCCGCATATCCAGGCATAAAATACGAGGAAGAAAAACATGTTCATGCCGAAATGGATGCACTCCTATCCAGTTACGTAAATACAGTCATTCAAAACAAGAATAAAAAATTAACTCCTATCTGGCTCAAAGGTTTTGAAGGTATTCTGGATGCATATTTGGGTAATGTTCCTGAAACATTTGAGGCTGAGGGAGAACAATACACTTCAAAATCTTATGCTGACAGTTTGGGTATTAATGCAGATGATTATGTAATTATTGGTTCTTATACACACCACCCTTTTTACGAACCATTTGTTATTGAAATTCCCGATAATTGGTTACGCGGCACTATTTATAATGTACCATTAGAAGAAATGATGGAAGTGATAAATAACGCACTAACAAACGGATATTCTGTCGGTTGGGGAGCTGATGTGAGCGAAAAAGGCTTCTCTTGGAAAAACGGTGTTGCTATTGTTCCTGACGAAGAAGCTCCTGAGCTTGACAATTTGGAACAAGCCAAATGGGACGCATTAGACAGCAAAAAGAAACAAAAATTATTATACACTTTTGAGGGTCCGATTAAAGAAAAAACAATCACTCAAAAATTACGTCAGAAGCAATTTGACAATTATTTAACGACGGACGATCATGGTATGTTATTTACGGGAATTGCAGAAGATCAAAAAGGTGGTGTCTATTTTAAAGTTAAAAATTCCTGGGGCGAATCTGGCAATGATTACAAGGGTTTCTTTTTTGCCTCCAAGGCTTTTGTTGAGCTTAAAACCATAGCTGTTTGGGTTCATAAAGATGCCGTGCCTGAGGATATGAAGGCAAAACTCGGTATCAAATAGCAATAAACACACTTGCATACTTCGTGTATAAACCCAAAAATATAAATCTTATTTTCGCTTTCTTCAGCGGACTGGTTTTGTTATTTATTTTAGGCCCTCTTGTAGGCATGCTTTTAGACACACCTGTTTCTGATATTTTTGATGCGGGAATTGATAATGATGTGCAAAAAAGTATAGGTTTAACACTTGGCGCTTCTTTTTTTGGAACCCTGTTTTTTTCAATTGCAGCCATCCCTTTCGCTTATTTGCTTGCTCGTAAAGAGTTTAAATTCAAGCGTTTAATTTCCGGAATCATCGATATACCTGTTGTTATTCCTCATTCGGCTGCCGGAATTGCGCTGTTGGGTATTGCTTCGCGTGATAGTCTATTAGGAAAAGCCGCAGATGCTATGGGTTTTTCTTTAGTCGGTCACCCTGCTGGAATAGCTATGGCTATGGCTTTTGTTAGCCTGCCCTATTTAATTAATGCCGCGCGAAATGGATTTGAAGCCGTTCCAATTCGCCTCGAAAAGGCAGCCTTGAATTTAGGAGCAAGTTCATTCAAAATGTTTTTTAGTATCTCATTGCCTCTTGCATGGCGAAGCATTCTGAGTGGTTTAATTATGATGTTTGCCAGAGGAATGAGTGAATTTGGAGCTGTAATTATCATTGCCTATCATCCTATGACAACTCCGGTAATGATTTTTGAGCGATTTGGTGCTTATGGACTGAAATATGCTCAACCAATTGCCCTGATTTTTATTGCTATCAGCCTGGCCGTTTTTGTTTTTTTACGTTGGTTATCAGGGAAGAACGCCCATGCTTGAATTAAAAAATATCAACCTGTCTTTTGGATCGTTCTCTATTTCGGACATTAACCTGAAATTGGATAAAGGCGATTATTTTGTTCTTCTGGGCCCTTCGGGAGCTGGAAAATCAGTAATCCTTGAGCTAATTGCAGGTATACTAAAAATTGATAGCGGAGGCGTTTTCTTAAACAAGAAAAACATTACGCAAGACAAAATTCAAGACCGTTCTATAGGACTGGTTTTTCAGGATTTTGCCATCTTCCCGCATTTAAATGTGGAACAAAATATTGCTTATCCCTTAAAGATTAAACGTTGGTCAAAAGAGCTGGTTAGGAAACGGGTGGTTGAACTTGCAAAGCAAATGGATATTTTTCATTTGTTAAACAGACGAACAACCAGTTTGTCGGGAGGAGAAAAACAAAGAGTGGCACTTGCCAGAACATTAGCGTTAACTCCTGATATACTGTTACTTGACGAACCTCTGGCGGCACTCGATGTTCAGCTCAAGAAAGAATTACGAAGCCAGCTCAGGAAACTCCACAAGCAAGGTCAAACCATAATTCATGTTACGCACGATTTTGAAGAGGCTCTTCTTTTAGCTGATAAAGTGGCTATTTTTAATCAAGGCAATATAATACAGCAAGGGTATAAAAACGATGTTTTTGCGCAGCCGCGCTCAGAATTTGTAGCTCATTTTATTGGAGTAAAAAACTATTTTGAAGTAACAAAAACAGCACAAGAATGGATAGAAGTTGGTGGCAAGCTTATATTTACTTGCAATAGAGATAAGGTGACAGATAATCAGCCAATAGCTATTATGATTCATAGTGGAGATATTCAATTAAGCAAATTTGAAGAAGGAAAGAAGACAGAAGTAAATACATTTTCCGGAACAGTGTTAGAGCTTTATTCTGCCTATCGGGGTTTTGAACTTGTTGTTGATATTGGACTACCCCTAGTTGTCAATATCAGTCAAAAGCAATTGTTAGAACTGGATATAAACGAAGGGGATAAACTAAACTGTTATATATCAACGGAAAACATTCAAAGTATTTTTGAGACGGCTTAAAATTTCAATATTCTCAACGCAAAACTCAGCCGATTGTTAAAAGCCTATACATGAAACAATTCTGCGCAGACTCCTCATCAATAAAATAAAAAAAACATTTTTAAATTTCCTAATCTATTGTACATTTGCAGCTTGTTTAAATTATAGAAGAAAACACTATGGCCGCAATAGGAGAGATTAGAAAACATTATGGATTATTAGTTGCAATTATTGCCATTGCTCTGGCAGCATTTATATTAGGCGATTTTGCAAAAGGAGGTTCACGCACACCAAACAATATTGGTGTTGTTGAAGGAGAAGAAATTTCGTACCAAACATTTAGCGTACAGGTAGAAAAATCGTTGGAAGCTCAAAAACAAAACAGTGGCTCCAATCAGGTTGCTGTAGCTGAGGCTTTTAATATCAAGCTTAGCGTTTGGAGTCAGATGGTTCATCAAATTATTATGCAAAAAGAATTTGATGAGTTGGGCGTAAAAGTAACATCTCCTGATTTGTTTGATCAGGTACAGGGACCAAATCCACATCGTTATATTTTACAATATTTCACCGATCCAGCTACAGGTGCTTACAATTCTCAAGTGGTTTTGAACTATTTACAGAATATCGACAAAATGCCACGCGAAAATCAATTGCAATGGTTCGAATTTGAAAAAGGGATAAAAGAAGATTATTTTACGTCAAAATATAACAATCTGGTTTCAAAAGCTTATTTTTTACCTAAGGCTTTTGCAAAAATGCTGGACGAAAGGACAGTTACACAAGCCAATGTCGATTTTATTGCTTATCCATACTCTGCGCTAAAAGATGAGGATATTGTAGTGGAAGATGCCGATTTCAAAGCATATTACAATGAGAACAAAGAAGATTTTAAACAAGACGAATCACGTAATGTTCAGTATGTTGTATTTAGTGTAAAGCCTTCGGCTGATGACAGAAAAGAACAAAAAGCCCGCTTCGACGAGTATTACGACGAGTTTAAAACAATTGAGGTGAAGGATGCGGCTTTATTAGCAAACTCAGTATCTGATAAAAGATACGAAGACAAATGGTATGCTCAGGGTAGTCTACCTGTTCAAATTGATTTGACTATGTTTGATGGCGAATTAGGCACCACTGTAGAGCCTTATTTGTTTAACAATGCTTATCATACTGCCCGTTTATTGGATTCTCAAAAGCGTCCTAGCGAAATGAAAGCAAGCCATATTTTAATTGCTTATGCAGGTGCCTTACGCGCTGCTCCTGATGTAACTCGTTTAAAAATAGATGCTAAAGCATTGGCTGACAGCTTGTTTAGTTTGGTTCGCAAAAACAGAAATAAAATAGAAGATCTAGCTATTCAATTCTCCAATGATGGTGGCGTTGTTGAAAACAAAGGTCATTATGATTGGTTCGCCGATGGACAAATGGTACCTGAATTTAACGAAGCCATTGTGAATGGTAAAAAAAATGACGTTGTTTTAGTTGAAACAGATTTTGGCTTTCATGTTATTCGGATTGATGGCAAACGCGATATCACTAAAAAAGTGAAAGTGGCGATGATTGAGCGAAGCATCGAGCCAAGTAATACAACTTATCAGGAATCTTATGTAAAAGCAAATGAATTTGCCAGTAAAAGTGCTGACCTGGCTGCTTTTGAATCAGCGGCTGAAGAAATGAGTGTTGCAATTCGCGTTGGCGACAACTTAAGCCCTATGCAAAATAACATTCCTGGTATGGATGAAAGTCGCCAGATAATTATGTGGGCTTTCAATGAAAATACCAATTCAGAAGAAATTCATTTATTTGACAATGGTGACGAATATATTGTTGCGGTTTTAAGCAAAGTAACTAAAGAAGGTTATAAGAGCCTGAGCGAGGTAAAAACAACCATTACAGCAGCTGTTACTAATCGCAAGAAAGCTGATATGATGATTGAAAAAATGGAAGCCTCATCTAAAAAAACTGATTTAACCGCTTTGGCAACAGAGCTTGGTCTGCAAGTTGAGAACGTAGCCAATCTTACTTTTGATAGTCGTGGATTTGGAAGTTACGGTCCTGAGCCAGAAGTATTAGGTGCTGTTTTTGCATTGAATCAAGATGAATTTTCCGCTCCGATTATGGGTAAAAAAGCTGTTTATGTAGTCAACGTAAAAAGCTTGAAAACACCAGAAATTAAAGATGATTATTCTGCTCTGGCATTGCAAATGCAAAACAAATTCAGCTCTCAGGTAAACTACAGTTTATATCGTAGTCTGGAAGAAAATGCAGAAATTGAAGACAATCGTTACAGATTCTTCTAAAAGAAAAAAATAAAGAATTAAAAAAGCTTTCACTCATCGGGTGAAGGCTTTTTATTTGCAAAATAGGCAAGGCCGAGTTCCAAATTTAAGCTTGCTGGAAAAATGTATCTTTGCAAAAAATTGACGAAAAAAACACACTATTTATGGCACTTAGCGAACAAGAATTAGTTAGAAGAAATTCGCTTAACGAATTAAGAAACCTTGGAATAGATCCTTATCCTGCAGAAGGGTATGAAGTAAATGTTACTGCACGCGAAATCAAAAAGAAATTCCCGGAAGACAAGAATCTTTTTCAGACTATAAGTATTGCCGGAAGAATTATGGGCCGACGCATTATGGGAGCCGCTTCTTTTGTAGAACTGAAAGATCCAACAGGTAGAATTCAGCTGTATTTTAAACGCGACGATATTTGTCCTGATGAAGATAAAACGCTCTATAATATCGTTTTTAAACGCTTGCTCGATATGGGTGATTTTATTGGCGTAACAGGCTATGTTTTTATTACTCAAGTGGGCGAAATAAGCATTCATGTCACATCTTATCGGATTCTTTCCAAAGCTTTACGCCCACTGCCTGTAGTAAAAGAAAAAGAAGAGAAGACTTTTGATGCGTTTACCGATCCTGAAATGCGCTATCGTCAGCGTTATGTTGATTTAATTGTGAACGACCCTGTGAAAGAAATTTTCATTAAGCGTACAAAAATAATCAATTCCATGCGATCATTTTTAAATGACCACGGTTATTTAGAGGTTGAAACGCCTATCTTACAAGCAATTCCAGGAGGCGCATCGGCACGGCCATTTGTTACACATCACAATTCACTTGATATTCCAATGTATTTACGTGTTGCTAACGAACTGTATTTGAAGCGATTAATTGTTGGAGGCTTTGAAGGCGTATATGAATTTGCAAAGGATTTTAGAAACGAAGGAATGGACCGTACACACAATCCTGAGTTTACTCAAATGGAAATTTATGTGGCCTATAAGGATTACAATTGGATGATGAGTTTTACCGAATCGATGCTCGAAAAAATAGCCATGGATGTTCACGGTAAAACGGAAGTAGTTTTTGGCGAAAACAAGATCAGCTTTCAAGCTCCTTTTAAACGAGTGCCTATTTTGCAAGCCATTCTTGATCATACCGGCCACGATTTAAATGGCAAGAGTGTTGAAGAAATTTTCGAAGTGGCCAATTCTTTGAGCATCGATGTGGACGAAATGATGGGCAAAGGAAAACTTATTGATGAAATATTTGGCGAAAAATGTGAGCGCCACTATATTCAACCGACTTTTATTACTGATTATCCTGTTGAAATGTCTCCATTATGTAAACGTCATCGCGATAATCCTGAATTGACTGAGCGATTTGAATTGATGGTGAATGGAAAAGAATTAGCCAATGCCTATACCGAGTTGAATGATCCAATCGATCAACTGGAGCGCTTTGAAGAGCAAGCTCGATTAGCAGAAAAAGGAGACGACGAAGCGATGTGGATCGATATGGATTTTGTTCGGTCGCTCGAATATGGCATGCCTCCAACTTCAGGTATGGGAATAGGAATCGATCGTTTAGTTATGTTTATGACCAATAATGCTAGTATTCAGGAAGTTTTACTCTTCCCTCAAATGAAACCGGAACCTAAAAAAATAATTCCTAAGCCTGAAGATTTTGTGGCTATTGGTGTTTCAAAAGAGTGGGCTCCCTATATTATGGCAGCAGGGTTTTCAAGCCCCAAAGCGTTTATAGATCAGAAGGCCACTAAGGTTCATCAAGTCTTAAACGGCTATCGGAAGAAGAACAAACTGGAAATTCCGGCTTTAAGTCTTGAAGAAGTTGAATCCTGGATGAAATAAAAAAAGATGGAATTTTTCAGAATTGTCGATATCGCAATTAACGAAACAGAGATTCAAGAAAAAATACAGAATCATATTTTATCTGATATTTATTCCGATATTATTGTTCTTGACGCTAATCTGGAGCTTGTTAAAATTGGCTGTATTTGGGGTGATTTTACACTTCGGCGCGATAAAATTAAAGGGGGAATTCGCTATTCAATGCTTGAATGCCCAAATGCTTTGGCCTGGACTATCACTAGTGGATATCCACCCGCTAGAGATAAGGTAGTTTTGCACCTTACGATTAATCGCGAGAATAAAAAAAAGGAATTCGTTGACGAAATAAACGAATTTTTAGATGGATGGGAAATGGGGCTCACGGCTTTTTTTGAAAAAACAGTAAAACTGTAACAATAAAAACATGGCTTATATTCTTTTAATAATTGGATTGATTATTCTGATAAGCAGTGCGAATATTCTAGTTGTTGGCGCTTCTTCCATTGCAAAAAAATTCAATGTTTCTAATCTGGTAATTGGCTTAACAGTCGTTTCTTTTGGTACCTCCTTTCCGGAGCTGATTATTAACGTAATAGCTGGCATTAATGGTCAAAGCGATTTGGCAATTGGAAACGTGGTTGGTAGCAATATTGTAAATATTCTATTGGTTGTGGGAGTTGCTGCTTTAGTAAAACCTATTGCGGTTCAGAGCAATACGGTTAAATATGAAATTCCGTTCAGCATTCTGGCTGTTCTGGTTCTTTTTGTATTGGCAAATGATACACTGTTTGATGGGGCACAGGAATCCGTTTTAAGCCGATCCGATGGTATTATTTTGTTAACCTTCTTCCTCATCTTTATGTATTATACTTTTATCATTGCTCAAAAAAGCTCGTCAGAAGAAGGGCATCAGGTAAAAGCACATCCTGTTTGGAAATCGGTTGCGTATATGGTAGCCGGAATTGTAGGCTTATATTTTGGTGGGATTTTAATTGTGGATAATGCAACAATTATCGCTCTAAATTTAGGGTTGAGTGAAGCGGTTATAGGTATTTTAGTTGTTGCTTTGGGAACTTCGCTTCCCGAATTGGCCACTTCTATTGTAGCAGCTTATAAAGGCAATGCCGATATGGCTGTTGGAAATGTGGTTGGTTCTAATATTTTCAATGTGTTTTTTGTCTTAGGTTTAGGGACTACGATTAATTCAATCTCTTTTAATAGTGCATTAAACCTAGATGTTTTGGTAGTGCTTATTGCAAGCTTGCTCTTGTATGTATTTGTTTTTACACGTAAAGGAAGGCAAATTGACAGAGTAGAAGCGTCGATGTTTTTAGTTTTGTATTTCTCTTATGTCGTTTGGTTACTGCTATAAGGAATCTCAATTTGCATACCATCATAAGCAAGTTCAACATTTGCAGGAAGAGAAAGATTAACTTCATCGTGCAAACCTATATAATGACCTAAATGAGTGAGATAGGCTTTTTCTGGTTTTACTTTTTCAATCATTTCCAGTGCTTCAGACAAACAAAAGTGAGATGGGTGCTTGCGTTTTCGAAGTGCATTTAAAACCAAAACTTTGCTTCCTGTAATTTTTTCAATTGTTTTTTCAGGAATAAAATTTGCATCCGTAATATAGCTAAAATCGCCAATTCGGAATCCAAAAACGGGCATTTCGCCATGCATTACAGGCAGTGGGATTATCCTCATACCTGCAACTTGAATTTCCTCATTTATTAAATTGTGTAAGTCAAGTTTTGGACCACCCTGGTAAGTGCCCGGGTTAAAAATGTAAGGAAATTCTAGTTTTACATTTTTCAAAACCTGTTCACTCAGATAGAGTTGCATCGTTTTTTTTTGAATATAGTTAAACGCACGCACGTCATCCAATCCTGCGATATGGTCGCGATGCTCATGGGTGAGCAAAATAGCCTCCAAATCTTTTACTTGAGCGTTGAGCATTTGCATGCGAAAATCGGGACCACAGTCAATTACAATGTTTTTATCGCGGTAGTTAATTAGTATGGAAGTCCGTAAACGTTTGTCTTTAGGATTCAATGAGCTACAAACTTCACAATCGCAACTAATAATTGGAACGCCAATGGATGTACCTGTTCCTAAAAATGTAATACGAATAGCGTTGCTTTGAGACATATTAAAATTCAATCTGATTAAAACGAATTAAATCTTTAATAAAAGCAGATTTTAATAAAACAGGTTCTCTTTCAATTTTGCTTGGTCGAAGAAAATGAATACGAACCGATTCCGTATCGCGCTCTTGTTCAGGTAAATCAGGGATATATAAATCAATGACATTAGCAGCAGCTTCGTTACAAGTTGAAATAAGACAAAGACCTTTATAGTGTTTTTGAAAATATTCGACATGAACCAGATAAGAGCCACAAGGAGGTATTAACTTGTATTTTTCTTCTACAACAAGCTTTTTGGTTTTATAGCCCATTTGTAAAAATTGAGCCTGACCTTTGTCTTGAATTTGAGCTTTTATAAAGAAGGAGTGACCTAAATAAATCTGAGCTTTTTGTACCTGGCCCTGAATAATAGCTTCACGAATAAGTGAAGAGCTAATATCCACATTTTGAATATCTTGCGAAGGAATCAATTCCAATTCAAACTGATGTTGTTCCCCTAAAAGTTTTAAATCCTCAATATCTCCTTCTCTGTTTTTACCGAAATGATGATTGGTTCCGGTCACAATTTTTTTCACTTGAAGTTTATCAACCAAATAATCTTTTATAAAATCGCGGGCAGAGGTTGCGGCAAACTCTTTGGTAAATTTTACAAAAATGATATTATCTAGACCCGCTTCACGCAACAGATCAATTTTCTCCTGATGCGAATTAATCATTAATAAATCTTTCCCCAAAGTATCAGGATAAAGCACCTGACGTGGATGTGGATAGAAAGTAATGAGAACCGTTTCGCCATTAATTTTTTGAGCTGTATCGCTTAGGCGTTTTAAAATGAGTTTATGACCCAAATGAACTCCGTCGAATGAGCCTGTTGTTACAACCGCATTTTGTATTTTTTTTACTTCATCGAAGCCAAAATATATGTTCACGAGCGTTTTTGGTTTTATTTCTTATTTTTTGCAAAATAAGCAACTTTTTCCAGAGAAGTAACCATATCGTACTCTTCAAGATAAATATTTTCCGGAACGTTTACCGGACGAGGGGAATAATTTAATATTCCCTTTATTCCAGCATCGACTAATAAAGCGGCGACAGATACAGCTGAATCAACAGGGACGGAAATTATAGCGATACTTATATTTTTTTCTTTGATGATTTGTTTTAATAGTTCAATATCGTAAACATCAACTCCGGCAAATGATGATCCTATTTTTTCAGGATGTGTATCAAAAGCTGCTAAAACACGAAGTTTTTCACGTCGATTTTTAAAGTATTTCATTAAAGCCCGACCCAAATTCCCTGCTCCTACAATTGCGACATTCTGGCCTTCGGGTTTATCTAAAATTTCACCAATTAATTCGACCAGTTCTTTTACATTGTATCCTTTACGTAAAGTGCCGGTATAGCCTATTAGCATAATATCACGTCTTACCTGAACAGGTGTAATATGATGTATATTGGCTATTTCGTGTGAAAAAATATGTTCTTTTCCTTGGGAATCACAAATTAGCAGATTTCTTCTGTACTGACTTAAGCGCTCAACTGTTTTATCGGGTAACGTGCTCATTTTTCTCGGTTGTTATCTGAAAAACAAATGTAATTTATTTCGCTAAATAATTTATGTTTTTTTTTATAAAGTTTAGATTTTTACTTTATCACTAGAAGTATTGTGTTCTACTTCTCTGTTTTATTCTTTTCAAGCTTATTACCTATTCTTTTTATCTGGCACATTTTGGCCTGTATTCCTCCACTTTTTTGAGAAGCTACTTGTTCAAGCATCAGGATGAGTTCATTGATGAGAATCAATTCGTTGCCAGCAATTTTGGCAAACAAACTGGAAGCATGAGCTATAACTGCCACTGGAGATTCAGGATTTAATATTGCATTTGCAGAAAAATCAAGCAAGAAAGATTTCTTGTATTCAGGTATCTCGGCATTCGCTAAAAGGGCAAAAATATTGCGCAAAACGGCTTTGCTTTGTATTTTATCTAGCTGATTTATAAGAAGATGTAAATATTCTTTTAAAATTGCAGGGTTATGATCAAATAGAAGACGCAAAGGCCAGGATGCTCGTCTTGATAATGGTTCTTCATTCGCAAAAGTGTAGGCAATTAAATCCGAAATCAATTCTGGCTTCTGGGCAACTAAATCTGCAATTAAAAGTGCCTGGGCTTTGCTATGCTCAGCAAGTATCAAGTCTTTTAAGGTTCCCATCAATTTATCCAAAAAATAAATATGCAATAAAAATGGCAGCAACAATTCCGGCAAAATCAGCAATTAATCCAGCACTTACAGCATAACGCGTGTTTTTGATCGATACCGAGCCAAAATAGACAGCAAGAACATAAAACGTTGTATCTGTAGCGCCTTGAAAAGTGGCAGCTAATCTTCCGGCGAAAGAATCTACTCCATAGGTAGTCATCGTTTCAATCATCATTCCACGAGCACCTCCCCCACTTAAAGGTTTCATAAAGGCAGTGGGTAGAGCAGAAACAAAATCGGAGTTTACGTTTAAGAGACTAAAGAAGGCGCCAATTCCATTTACTATGTAATCCAAAGCTCCCGAAGTGCGGAAAACGCCAATCGCTACGAGAATTGCGACTAAAAAAGGAATGATTTTAATAGCAATGGTAAAACCTTCTTTTGCTCCTTCAATAAAAGTATCGTACACATTTACTTTTTTCTTTAATGCCAGAAGAAGAAAAAGACTAATGATGCTAAAAAGAATAACATTAGCAATGACGGTTGAATAAACGGACACTTCTGATTGTGGAAGACGAACAAATAAATAGATAATTCCAGCAATAAGAGCTGAGAATCCACCCAAATAAGCAAATATTGTTTTATTAAAAAGATTTATTTTTTGATAAATAGAAACCGCAATAATTCCGGCTATCGTAGAAAAGAAAGTGGATAGTAGAATTGGCAAAAATATATCGCTTGGATTTGCTGCACCTAATTGTGCACGATACACCATTATACTTATTGGAATTAATGTTAACCCGCTGGTATTAAGCACTAAAAACATAATCATGGCATTGGATGCTGTATCTTTTTTAGGATTTATTTCTTGCAATTGCTCCATTGCTTTCAGGCCCATAGGTGTAGCGGCATTGTCGAGTCCTAACATATTGGCTGCCAGATTCATCATTATACTTCCGTTTACAGGATGGTTTTTCGGAATTTCAGGAAATAATTTCTCGAAAAACGGACCAACCGCTTTTGATAATAACTGCACAACACCTCCTTTTTCTCCCACTTTCATTAATCCAAGCCAGAGTGTCATAACACCTGTTAATCCCAAAGAAAGCTCAAATCCTGTTTTGGCATTATCAAAAGTGCTGTTCATAATGGCAGGGAAAATTTCAGTATCACCAAAAAAGATTAAGCGGATAAGGGCAATGATAAAGGCGGAAAGGAAAAAGAATATCCAAATATAGTTTAAAGCCATTGCTTTTTTTGTCAAAGATAAAAATTCTCTAGAAGCATAACTGACAAGTTTTAATCTCTAAAAAAAATTAATAACCTCCTGTAAATAGATTTTGTTTTTAACCGATGGGTTAACCCATCGGTTAAAGTAGATAATCAGTCGTTTACATAAAAAACAAAGCGACTCCAAAAACACTCAAAAACGCACCGATTATTTCTGCTGGACTTACCTTTTGTTTGTATAAAATTACTGCTGGAAGAATAATTAATACAGGAACAATAGCCATAATAGTAGAGGCAATACCCGTATTTGTATTTTGGACGGCCAACAGTGAAAAAGACACACCCAAAAATGGCCCAAAAACTGAGCCAACAATAATTCCACGAAGAGCTGGTTTGTTCTTAAAAGTATTTGTAACGTTTTTCCATCTTCTTAG
>CAYPOW010000001.1:0-8138 GCA_964412145.1 uncultured Draconibacterium sp. | reverse complement strand
CCCAGCCAAATCCAAATATGACTGTCTGCATCTATTGGAAAAGCGATTCCGCGACTAAAATAAGACAAGAAACTTAAAAACACCAGAGCGAATACTAAGCGTATCAGGTTAACCGCAAATGGACCTACACGTTTAGTGGCTCCTTCAAAAGCGAGTGCCGTTATGGTCCAGAAAATAGCGGTGAGCAATGCGGCAAATTCGCCAAAATGCGTTTGAATCATAGATCGATTTTAGGTAGCAAATGTATTAATTTCTAGAATTAGATATTGATTTCCGGACAATACCTTTAAAATGAAAATGCATGAGAGAGAAGCAGAACTTGAATTTAATTTTTTAAAAACAAGCAGCTATCACCATAACTTAAAAAGCGGTAATCGTTTTTAAGAGCATAATCGTAAATCTTTTTCCAATCATCGCCTAAATAGGCCGAAATTAACAATAACAAAGTGCTTTTAGGCTGATGAAAATTGGTGATCATCCCATCAATTATTTGAAATTCGTAACCCGGACCAATTAAAATTCGCGTTTCAGAATGAAAGATATTTTCCTTTTTTTTATCTAGGAAACGAATAATTTCTGCTAATGCATTTTGTCTGGTCAAAAGTGGTTTTTCTGCTAATTCGTATGCTTCCCACTGTTCAAGATGATAGCTTTCCAGATTTGGGAAATAATGCATTTTTGTTCCCAGCCAGAATAAACTTTCCAGTGTTCTTATGCTAGTAGTTCCAACTGCAATCAATGATTTTTCCTGCTTTGCAATTAGTTTTTCAATCAAATCGCGAGTTCCTAAAATTTGTTCTGTATGCATTTGATGATCAGTCACATTCTTGCTCGAAACGGGCTTGAAAGTTCCGGCACCTACGTGCAAAGTAACATAATCGGAGCTAATATTTTTCTTTTTGAGCGAGCTAAAAACAGCATCAGTAAAATGCAAACCAGCAGTAGGTGCTGCTACAGAACCATCGTATTTTGCATAGATAGTCTGATAGCGCAAGCGGTCGTCATCCTCTGCTTTTCGATTCATATAGGGAGGCAATGGAACTTTTCCACTTTCTTCCAAAACCTCTGAAAAAGTAAGTTCTTTTGGCATCCAGCTAAACTGAATAAAGGAAGATTCCTCTGAGTCAGAGATGCGTTCCGCATAAAGATGCGCAATTTCATCATTCACTTTAAAAACCATTTTTAAAATGCCGCTTTTCCATTTTTTTCGGTTTCCTACTAAACATTTCCACACAGAAGTTTCTTTTTGCAAAAAAGCTTCCTGTATCTCGCGCGTAGGATGATGTGGTTCAAGGCAAAAAATCTCAATGTGAGCACCGCTTTCTTTTTGAAAATTCAAACGAGCCTGAACAACTTTGGTATCATTAAAAATTAAAAGTGAGTTTTTGGGTAAATAGTCGGCCAGTTTTTTAAATATAGCAGTTTGGGGAGCCCCATTAAAAACCAGCAGTTTTGACTCATCCCTATTTGCAAGCGGATATTGTGCAATTCGCTCTGGCGGAAGGGAATAATTATAGTGTTCAATAGAAAGGCTGTCGGGTGAGTGCATTGAAAAATTTAGAAGATATTATCTATTTGAATTTCAGACAAATAAGCATCGGTCACGTCATCAAGAAGTACAACTTCAACCGATATAATTTTATTTTCGATCAGATGGTATTTTACTTCGACAAAAAATCCATTTAGCTTAAATAATTTAATGCTTAAAGAGTCCTCTTTTCTTGCCAGTAGATTATATCCATTATCCATAACCAGCAGCATTTGTTGCACGGTAGATAGTTGCTGAAAGGCTTCTTTTGTAAGCATGAGGCAAAGATACAGCTATTTCAGATTGATTATTTCAAAAAAGCTGTTAAACTTTTTATTGAATGTTAAGTCAGGAATTTTGCAAAATAAAGTTTTTCATTCAATTGGGGAAATAAACGACTAAAAGCAGGTAAACGATGAATTAGAACGGTTTTGTTTTCGAAACAGGACGTTTTTATTTGAGGGAAATCCTGTGGATTTGAGGTGTAGAAAAACTTGATGTGTTCTGTGCTGGCCCATGCTGTGATATAAAATTCAGGTTTGTGATTAATTGAAAAATCAGGTTTACCTAAAGTGTCTAATTTTTTTTTAAAATCACTTTCGTGCATTATTTTTACGGATTCTTTTTGATTGAAAAAGTCGAGATAAAACTGTTTTAGTCCTTTGGGTAATTTTAAAGTCAGGAAACATTCTTTTGCAGAATTATCGTGTAAGTAGGTGAATAAAACTTTTTTTTCATCGTGCTCTTTCCAGCGAATAATCTTAGCTCCAAATTCATTTTTTTCTTTACAATCCAGTTTATTGGAGGGGATCATGGCGGGCAAATCGACCGTTTCAAAATTCAATTTTGCAGAAACTCTTTTAAGGGATAAGTTTATGAGTTCCCAGTTATCGCCTTCAATTTGAAAAGACAAGAAACGGTCGCCGTTTTCAGAATTAAACTCAACCGCTAAATTATTTCTCTCACAAAAGAATCGAAATAATAATTTAGACAAGGACTCCTCCAACAAACAGAAAAGTTTTTGATCTATGTCGTCGTTCTCATTAAAAAATAAAACATAATGCCACAATGCTGTGTTTAATGCTTGCTCAATAAATGAGTGGAAATTTATTTCCGGAACATGACTAAGCTTAATAATTTCGCGAGATAACATGTAGAAGGATTGAAGTTTATAAGTATGTTACAAATAGATAAACAAAGATACAGCATTCAGATAGCGATTTCAAGACCTGGGTATGTTAATGACATTTGTAATTCGTTTTAAGATTTGTATCTTTGAAAGAACAAGAATAAAAATCACTTATTATGAAGAAATTTGCTGTTGTTCTATCAGGTTGCGGAGTTTTAGATGGTGCTGAAATTCATGAAGCTACATTAAGCTTATTAGCTATTGCTCTGGCGGGTGCTGAATACGAAATATTTGCTCCAGACATTGCTCAATATCACGTTATTAATCATATTACAGGCAAAGAAATGGACGAGAAGCGCAATGTGTTAATCGAGTCGGCTCGTATTGCCAGAGGGAAAATAAGTCCTTTGAGTATGTTCAAAGCGGCTTCTTTCGACGCTCTGCTTTTTCCAGGTGGATTTGGTGCGGCCAAAAACCTATCATCATTTGCTTTTGATGGGCCAGCCTGCAAAGTAAATGGGGAAGTAGAATCTGCTATCAAGGCCATGCTATCAGCCAAAAAACCTATTGGCGCATTATGCATTGCTCCTGCTATTCTTGCTCGTATAATAGAAAGCGCAAAAGTAACCATAGGGCAAGACAAAGGAACTGCTGATGCTATTTTAGCTATGGGTGGAAAACATGTTTCTACATCCCATGGCGAAGTTGTTGAAGACACCATTAACCGAGTATTTACAACACCTTGTTATATGCTTGATGCAAGTATAATTGATATTTATGCAGGAGCAAACAATGTGGTAAAAGCAATGATGAAAAGCATGAAATAAAAAAAGACAGCCTAGGCTGTCTTTTTTTGTATATCATTGATTATCAATTACTTTTTCTGATTAGCAACTATATCTGAATAGATAATTTCCAGTCGAATCCGTGATTCGGGTGAAACGTCAGGATTAGATCCGCCTGCAATCAGACGTGCACCTTTGTATGTTGCTCCTGAAATTTGCATTAGGAGATTTTCAGAATCAATCTTGCCGAGTATATAATCCTGCACATAATTAGTAATTCTAAATTCGTATTGTTTTGAAACGCTGTTGTAGTATCCTCCAAAATAGGCGTCGCCAGCACTTATATCTTCTATATAATAATAATTGCTGGTACTGTCTGCTTCAGAATATATTTTTTGATACATAACCAAATTAATGGGTTGAACAATCAAATTATCAGGGTCGATATTGGTGATTATTAATTTAGCTTCGTTTATAGCGTATTTTCCTGCATCTTCACGTTTAAATAAAGTAGGGAAACTAATATAGCTATCCACTCCACCTAAAGTTTGTAAATAAAATTTTTGAGAGCCTAGTGTAGAGTCTTTCTCTATCACCTGTCGATAAAAATCAGGATCTGAACCAACATATCCTAAATGGTCGAAATTTTGAAAAGATGGCGTATAAATGCTTGGTACTAAACTATAAGATAAAGAATCAGCCAAATCGTTTTTATAATAGATGGTTAGTTTCGAACGTGAGTCGACCATGTTTAGAAACGTAATATTACCCATTCCACCTGTATAAACGGGCTCAAAATACAAGCCTTTAAAGAGATCGATAAAATCTTCGTTATCATAATAAACTGTGTCATCCAATGACAACAGGCGTTGCCCCAGTTCATCGGATAAGCGCATTGAGAATTGTGGCCCAACTTTAGTTGTATCAATTGTAACACTATCAAAAGGTTTAGGAACCAGAGTTATCTCACCCAAAAGATCAGGCAGAAATGCTGCCGTGTTATTTGAGTAATAGGCTGTATCGAAATTAAGCAATTCATCAAGTTCATAAACATTGAATGACAGTGAAGCTAGGGAATCACCATAAACGGACGTCTTTTGATAGGGGACAGTCAAAACCAGAGAATCGAGAAGGGCATTCTCGCCAAAACTAAAAGAAGCCAGAGAAAGATTATATTGAGTATATAAACTGGTTTTAGTTGTTCCAAAAATAGGATCAACAATTACACCAAGCATATTATACGTTAATTCATCTGTACGCACAGAATCGCGCAAAACAGAATAAACTCGCACACTTGTTGTGTCTGTAAACAAAACATTTAATGGATTACCACTTACAAGATCTAATCCAATTTGTGAAGGTTCTTTTTTACAAGATAAAAAGACTACTCCAAGTAGAAGTAGGGCAAATATGCTTTTAAGAAAGGCTGATGTTTTCTTCATTAAACTAATTTTAGTCCGCAAAAGTAAAGCCTTTTACAAAAGCAGCATAGGGAAATCTCTTAATTTTTGTTATAAAACGCACTTATTCGGCCAATAAACCATTGTAGAAATCATCAAAAGCACCAACATAGTCTTTTGTTCCAGGGAAAGGTAAAACTGGTTTACCACTTTGCTCAACCATTTTTGTAATTTCAGGATCAACAACTTCGTCATTAAAAACGACAGCATCTGAATATTCCAAAGCACCTCTCATTAAATCTAAATAAGTACCCCCTTCAAATACAGCTAAATCACTTTCTTCAATTCCTTCCATTTTAATTTTTCCGACAAATTTTTCGCTCAGCTTTTCTGTAAATCCATCATTATAAATACTCAATACAATTTTGGTTTCATCAAAAAGAGGATTGTCTTTCATTGCCTTTTTTACGTACAAAGGAACCATACTTCCCATCCAACCATGAATATGAATAATGTGAGGGGCCCAGCCAAGTTTTTTTACGGTTTCCAAAACACCGCGAGAATAAAAAACAGCTCGCTCATCATTGTCTGGATGGAATACGCCTTTTTTGTCTCTGAGTGTGGTTTTTCTATGAAAAAACTCCTCATTATCAATAAAATACACTTGCATACGTGCTTGTTGAATAGAGGCAACCTTTATGATTAATGGGTGATCCTGATCATCAATAATTAAGTTCATTCCAGAAAGCCGAATCACTTCATGAAGTTGATTTCGACGCTCGTTGATGCTTCCAAAACGAGGCATAAAAGTACGGATTTCTTTTCCTTTTTCTTGAATCCCCTGAGGAAGAAAACGTCCAACTTTACTTTGAGAATTTTCAGGTAAATAAGGGGTTATTTCCTGATTAACAAACAATATTCTTTTCTTCATTATAATGAATTGAGATTTACAAAAGGCGAAATAGAGAAGCGGGTTATAATTGGCGCAAGTTTCAATTATTTCGTGCAAAGATAAGCATTTTTAAAAAAGCACAGGCATTTTACTTAATTGAAAAAGAATTAATCGCTAATGAATATTCGCTGAAAGTACATTTAAAGCGTATTTCTTTTAAACAGAATTGAGCATAGGATAAGAATTTGCGAAACATCTAAAAATTTATTTTGCACCTAAATTTCCAAATGAACAAAAAACGTCTCCGTCTTTAATCATTTTGTAATTTTGTGAATCAAATAAAAACAAACCAGTATATGAAAAAAATAAAATTTATCCTCTTGATGAGTTTAACATTCATCGTTCTTATAGGAAATGCACAAGAAAAACTTTTCGATTTTAAAGATGCCATTAACTTCAATTCAAATATTTTACCCAAAAGAATCAACAATCTAAGCTGGGTAGAAAATACGGCCAATTACAGTTTTATTGAAGAGAATTCGCTAATGATGGCTTCTGCCACAGACCAACTTGCAGCAAAAAATATTTTAAGCTTAGCTGGCTTAAACCAAATACTAAAGCATTTTGATATTACATTAGAGCGCTTTCCGAATATACATTGGGAATCAAACACTGAATTTACTTTCCAAAATAAGGGTCGTCTTTATAAAGTAAACAGAAACAATAAGACAGTTGTTGTGCTTAACACCTGGCCCGAAACAGCAGAAAATTCTGAAATAGAGCAGATGACTAAAAGAGTAGCCTATACCATTTCCAACAATCTTTTTATTGCAGATAAAAATCAACAAATTCAACTCACCAACGATACGGCCAATGTTATCAATGGTCAAACGGTTCATCGTTCTGAGTTTGGCATTAATGGCGGTATTTTTTGGTCGCCAAAAGGTCAGTTTTTGGCCTATTACCACAAAGACGAGCGCATGGTAGGCGACTATCCTTTGGTTGATATTTCTACCCCCGAGGCCACGCTTAAAAGTATAAAATATCCTATGGCCGGCTCAACAAATGAGATAGTAAAAGTGGCTGTTTATGATGTCAATAATGAAAGAACGATTTATCTCCAAACAGGCGATAGTATTGACCAATATTTAACCAATATAAGCTGGTCGCCCGACGAAAAACAGATATATGTTTCCGTTTTAAATCGCGATCAAAATCATTTAAAACTAAATAAATACGATGCTTTAAGTGGCGATTTTTTACTTACACTGTTTGAAGAAAAAGCAGCTAGTTGGGTTGAACCGGAACATCCATTGACATTCTTAAAAAACAGAGACGATCAATTTATCTGGTTTAGTGAGCGTGACGGCTGGCAACACCTGTATATTTATACAACTGAAGGACAGTTTGTTAGACAACTAACCGAAGGTGAATGGACAGTTACTTCTATTTTGGGTTTCAATAAAAGTGGACAAAATCTCATTATTCAAGGCACCAAAGAAAGTCCATTAGAAAAGCAAATTTACAGTCTGAATATTAAAAAAGGGAAGCTGAAAAAGTTAAGCGATGTACATGGCTCACATTATGCAAACCTTTCTCCTTCAGGAGAATATTTCTTTGATATTTATTCAAATACCGAAACGGCACGTGTTTACTCAATTGTAAGCAGCAATGGAAAAAAGCTAAAAGAACTGCTGCGCGATCAGAATCCTTTAAGAGAATATAAAATTGGCGAAACCACTATGGGCGTGCTCAAAAACAATCTGAATATCGATTTGCATTACCGCATGATTTTACCTCCCGATTTTGACAGCACACAAAAATATCCTGTGTTTTATTATGTGTATGGTGGTCCACATGCACAACTGGTTACTGACTCCTGGTTGGGAGGCGCCAATATTTTTATGCAGATGATGGCTCAAAGAGGTTATATTGTTTTTACACTAGATAACCGTGGAACTCCAAATCGTGGATTTGCTTTTGAAAACGCAATTCATCGAAAACTTGGACAAAATGAAATTGCTGATCAAATGATAGGTGTCAACTATTTACAAAGTTTGCCTTTTGTCGATGCAAAAAGAATGGGAATACAAGGTTGGAGTTACGGTGGTTTTATGACACTTACGATGTTAGCTGAAAATCCGGGATTATTCAAAGCCGCAGTTGCGGGTGGCCCTGTTACTGACTGGAAATTTTATGAAATAATGTACGGCGAACGCTATATGGACAAACCAGAGCAAAACCCCGAAGGCTATAAGCAAAGCAGTTTGATAGAGAAAGTTGCGAATATTAAAGATCGCGTTCTGGTTATTCATGGCGATATTGACAATACGGTAGTTTGGCAAAACAGTTTAAGCTTTTTGATGGCCGCTGTTGATGCTGGAGTACAAGTCGACTATTTTGT